>JBJEHM010000078.1:7127-31957 GCA_051876075.1 Coriobacteriales bacterium | reverse complement strand
GGGTGCGCAGGGCTTGTGCCCTGGGGCCCCGCCCGCCCCGGGCTGCCCGCGCAGGTGAGGGAAGCTGTTGCTCGCCTCTCTCCTGCGATGCCGCGGGAGCGAGGACTGTCTGAGGGCCGAAGGCCCGAGTTCCGCAGCTGCGGCGCCGGAGGGGCGGCTCGGGTGCGCAGGGCTTGTGCCCTGGGGCCCCGCCCGCCCCGGGCTGCCCGCGCAGGCAAGGTGGATCGATCTGCATATGCCGCAGTGCATGCCTCTCTGCGGCGCACGGGGGTACAATGGGGCGCAGTGCCCGTATGTGACGGGCGCAGTCTGCGAACAAGGGAGCACGCCATGCTGCACGAGATCACATTCCCCTCCTCCAACGGCCGCGACACTGTCGTGGGCTGGGTGTACGTACCCGCCTGTGCGCCGCAGGGCGTCGTCCAACTGGTGCACGGCTTTGGGGAGCATTCCCGCAGGTACTTCCACATGATCGTCGCCCTCATGGATGCGGGCTTCATCGTGGCCGCCAACGACCACGTGGGCCACGGCGCCACCGCCAAGCTCAACGACACCTGGGGCGACTGGGGCGATGCAGGCCCTCACACCATGATGGAAGACGAGCATCTCTTCAAGCAGGAGGTCCAGAAGCTCTATCCGGACATCCCCTACACCATGTTCGGCCACAGCATGGGCTCGATGATCGCCCGCGACTTCTGCACCAAGTACGGCGACGAGCTGGCGGCTGTGGTCTATTGCGGCACCACCGGCATCTTCGACACCTGCGAGCCCGTGGCGGCCAAGCTCGAGGAGGCCATCGCCCAGGGCAAGGCACACGAGTCCGACCCCGCCTATGCAGGAGAGCTGCTGGGCTGGATGTTCGCCCGCTGCGACGAGGGCGCCACGCTGGGCAACGAGTGGATCTGCCATGACCCCTTTGTGCAGAAGGACCATGCAGAGGACCCCTTCGACGCCTTCACCCACCCCACCCACAACGTGAGCCTGCTCGACTTCATCCGCATGATGCAGTGCATCAACGGCAAGGAGTGGGCTGAGAAGGTCCCCGCCGAGCTCCCCATCCTGCTCATCGCCGGAGACCAGGACCCGGTGGGCAACTACGGCGAGGGCGTCATGCGCGTGGCCAACTGGCTCATCGACACCGGGCACGAGGAGGTCACCAGCATCCTCTACCCCGGCTACAGGCATGAGATCCACAACTACGAGACCCTCAAGTTCATCGTCGAGGAAGATGTCATCGACTTCTTGGAGTCTGCCATCTAGCAGCGAACATGCATGCGGTGCCGGCTCGCAGCCCCTGGGGCTCGGAGCCGGCGCCGTTGTAACCCCCGCCCCTGAGCCATGTTGGAGACCACCTGCCTATGAACCTGGGAAAAACCCTGCTCATCGTCAACCCCACTGCAAAGAGCGGTGAGGGAGAGACCGCTGCGCGTACAGCCGAGGAGCTTCTGCGCAAGCAGCTCCCAGACGGCCCGGACGTCGTGCGCACGAGCGCGGCAGGGCATGGGCGGCAGCTCGCGGCCCAGCTGGCGGAGCGCTACCAGACGGTGGTGGCCCTTGGTGGGGACGGCATCGCCCACGAGGTGGTCAACGGGCTCATGGAGCTCGATGCAGCTGCGCGCCCTGTCTTCGGGTTGATCCCGGTGGGCTCTGGCAACGACTACGCGCGCTCGCTGGGGGTCTCCTTCAAGGTCCCCCAGGCGGTGAGGCAGCTGCTGGACTACGAAGCGCGGCTCACGGACCTGGGCATGGTCAACGGCGAGTACTTCATGGAGACGCTTTCGTTCGGGCTCGACGCCGCCATCGCGCTGGGCACCATGGAGCGCCGCAAGAAAGACGGCAAGAGCGGCACGCTCCTCTACTTCGAAGAGGGCATACACCAGTTCCTCCACCACCTCGACTTCTACCCTTACGAGCTTTCCACTGTTGACGAAGGCGGTGCGATGAGCCTGCGTCAGGGAGGCAGCGCCATACTCGTCGCCGTGCAGCTGGGCCCCACCTACGGCGGAGGCTTCATGATCTGCCCCAAGGCGCGCTTGGACGACGGCCTGCTCGACGTCTGCGTGGCCAACGGCCCCATCAGCGCGCTGCGCGCGATCAAGGTGTTCCTCAGCGCCAAGGGCGGCCACCACGTGGGGCACCCGGCCATCACGCTCAGCCGCGCGCAGGAGGCCGTCTTGCGCTTTGAGGGCACGCCCCAGTGCCAGATCGACGGCGAGGCCTTCAGCGCGCCGGAGTACCGCATACGCGTGGTTCCCAACGCCCTGCGCGTGATCCGCTCCTAGGGCGCTGCCAGCGGCTGCCGGGCACGGCCCTGTTAGCGAGCTGTCACCGGCGGCAGCTATCATGGGCGCATTGCAAGCGCCGCTCTGCAGGCGGCCCAACCAGAAAGCAGCACCGCCCCATGGACAACCTCCAGCGCATCGCGCTCCTCATAGACGCAGACAACACCCAGCTCGCCAAGCTCGAGGCAATCATCAACGAGATATCCACCAAGGGGCGCATCGTGGTGCGCCGCGCTTACGGCAACTGGCGCAAGGACTCCCTGCGCAAGTGGGAGTCCGAGCTCAAGCGCCTGGCCATCCGCGCCGTGCAGCAGTTCGACTACACCAGGGGCAAGAACGCCACGGACATGGCCCTGGTCATAGACACCATGGACCTGCTGATGAAGGACGCGTACGACTCCTTCGTCATCGTGGCGAGCGACTCCGACTACACCCCGCTTGCCATCCGTCTGCAGGAAAGCGGTGCCATGGTCTTCGGCGTGGGGGAGAAGAAGACGCCTGAGGCCTTCCGCAACGCCTGCGACGAGTTCATCTACCTGGAAAACCTCGATATCGAGGACGACGAGCCAGATGACATCCCCGGCAGCGGACAGCCCCTGAGCGAAGGCGACCAGCGCAAGGCGCGCCTGGACGGCCTGAGCCAGGTGCACTTCCTGCTCAAGCAGGGCACGGAGAAGTTTGGCGACGACGACGGCTGGGCAGACGCCTCCATCGTCACGCAGTGGATACGCCGCGCAAAGCCGGACTTCGACCTGCGCAGCTTTGGGTACCACAAGATGATCGAGCTGCTGGAGGACTTTCCCAAGAAGTACGAGGTGCGCCGCCAGAACGCAGACAGGAACGGCGGCAAGGTCTACTACCGCCGCCGCTAACGCGCTGCCCGCGCCTAGCGCAGGTACTTGTAGAACGCGGCGCAGCTGCCCTCGCTGGACACCATGCACGGGCCCACGGGGTGCTCGGGGCTGCAGCCGGTGTTGAAGAGGGGGCACTCCTTGGGGGTCATCACGCCGCGCAGCACGCTGCCGCAGCGGCAGCCCTTGGGCTCTACGGTGGGCTCCACCTGCGGCTGCAGGCGCTTGACGGCGTCGAAGGACTCGTAGGCGCCGCGCAGCTCCAACCCGCTGCCGGGGATCGTCCCCAGGCCGCGCCAGGCGGCATCACAGGGCTCGAAGACCTCTTCTATGGCGGCCACGGCGGCGGGGTTGCCTTCGTCACGCACACCGCGGGTGTAGCCGTTCTCTATCTGGGCGCGGCCTTCGGCCAGCTGCCTCAGCAGCATGGCGATGCCCTGCAGCACGTCCACGGGCTCAAAGCCCGTCACCACGCCGGGGATGCCGTAGCGCTCGGCCAGGAAGCGGTAGGGCTCCAAGCCGATGATGGTGCTCACGTGCCCTGGCAGGATGAGGGCGGTGAGCTTGACCTCTTGGTCGTTGACCAGGGCCTCGAGCGTGTTGGGCATGGTCTTGTGGATGGCGCAGACGCTGAAGTTGCCCAGCCCCATGGCGGCAGCACGCTTGACGGTGGCCGCGATGAGCGGGGTGGTGGTCTCAAAGCCCACGCCCACGAACACCACCTGGCGGCTGGGGTTCTCCTGGGCCACCTTGAGGGCGTCGAGCGGGCTGTAGACGATGCGGATGTCCGCGCCGGCGGCCTTCTCCTGGTTGAGCGACGAGCTGGAGCCCGGCACGCGGGTCATGTCGCCAAAGGTGGTGATGATGACGCCCGGGATGCGGGCGAGCGCGATGACGGTGTCTATGTCGCGGTTGGCGGTGACGCAGACAGGGCAGCCCGGGCCGCTCACGAGCGTGACGCCCGGCGGCAGGATGCTGCGAAAGCCATTGCGGGCGATGGTGACGGTGTGGGTGCCGCAGACCTCCATGAGGTTCACCTGCCCGCCGCAGCGCTGCACGGCGGCGGGGGCCAGGGCGTTGATGCAGTCGATGAGCTCGCGGCCCAGTTGCGGGTCGCGGAAGCCAGAGAGGTCGAGCGTCATTCCTATCTCCTTTGCGCTGGGGCGCTGTTGAACACGGCAGGCGCAGGTGCTAGCCTTGCGCGGCCTGCCCCATGCCCGGGTTGTCCTCGGCGATGAGCTCGGGGAACTGGCGGATGAGGTCGAGGGTCTCCTGGGCGTACTGCTCGTCGACCACCTCGATGCCGTAGCCGGCGTGCACGAGCACCCAGCTGCCGACCTGCGCCTTGGGCACCAGGTCAAGCGCCACGGTGCGCGTCACGCCCAGGATGTCGACTTCTCCCAGGGCGCCGGGCTCGATGCTCTTGATCTGGGCGGGGATTGCCAAGCACATGATTACACCTCCATCAAGCGGGCGCGGGCCACCACGGCCTGCCCGTACGCGATGCAGCCGTCGTTGGGCGGCAGCTCGCGGTTGAGATACACAGAAAAGCCCCTGCTCTGGAGCCCTTCCACAAGGAGCGTGCAGAGCAGGCGGTTGACCATGCAGCCGCCGCCAAGGGCAAGCTGGCGGATGCCGGTGCGCTGCGAGGCGGCTTCGCACTCAGCGATGATAACCGCCGCAAGGCGGGCATGCAGGCCCGATGCGGTCAGCGGGGCGCAGTCTTGGGGGGCGAGCAGCCAGCGCAGCAGGGCGCTGCCATCCTGTTGCTGCAGCAGCTCTGCGGGCAGCTGCACTCCGGGCCCGAAGAGGGCCGCGCAGCCGTCCTGCAGCAGCTCCCGGCGGGCGCGGGCCTCCAGCAGGCACGCGGGCTCGCCGTCGTAGCCAGCTTCGCCCACCAGGCCCATGAGGGCGGCCATGCCGTCAAAGAGCCTGCCAGCAGAGCTGCATTGCGGGCAGTTGATGCCCTTGTCGAGCATCTGGCCCATGAGCTCGCGGTTGGGCAGGGATTCCAGGAAGGCAGAGAAGCGTTCGTCGTCTTCCAGGCCAGCTGCCCTCAGCAGCGCGAATGCGGTGCGGCGGGGGTCGCGTATGGCTGCGGCTCCGCCCGGCAGGGCAAAGCTGGGCAGGTGCCACAGGCGCTCGAAGCCTGTGCGCGTTGCCTGCAGCAGCTCGCAGCCCCAGATGCTGCCGTCTGTGCCGTAGCCGGTGCCGTCCAGCGCCACGCCCAAGACGGGGCCCGCTAGCCCGTGCTCGCCCATGACGGAGGCGATGTGGGCGTGGTGGTGCTGGACCTCCACCAGCGGAAGGCCCTGCTGGGCCGCCTGTGTGCGCGCCCATTTGGAGCTGAGGTACTCCGGGTGCAGGTCGCAGGCCAACACGGCGGGCTCCAGCCCGAAGAGGCGTTGGTAGCGCTGGCGGGCCTCGTCCCAGGCCTGCCACGAGCCCAGGCTCTCGAGGTCGCCCAGATGCTGGGAGACAAAGGCGCGCCGACCGCTCAGCAGGCAGAAGGTGGCCTTCTGCTCGGGGCCGGCGGCAAAGACCACTGGCGCGCCGGCGCTGGGCTCGATGCCGGGCATGAAGAGCGGTGCGGGCGCGTAGCCGCGGGCGCGGCGCACCATCTGGGTGCTGCCGTCTGCAAGCACGCGCGCCACGGAGTCGTCATAGCGCGCGACGATGTCGCGGTTGTTGCCCAGGAACCACTCGGCAATGTGCCCCAGGGCATCTTGGGCCTCTTGGTCGCCCGCCACGATGGGCTCGCCGCTGCGGTTGCCGCTGGTCATCACCAGGGGGCGCCCAACTGCGCGGCACAGCAGGTGCTGCAGCGGCGTGCTGGGCAGCATGAGCCCCAGCTCGGGGAGCTTGCCGGCTACGCCGGGTGCCAGCTTACCGCCCTCGCGGCGCGGCATGAGGACGATGGGGTGGGCGGGGCTATCCAGCAGGGCCTCCTCCTCTTCAGAGACCTGGCAGAGCGCGCGGGCGTCCTCTATGGTGGCGACCATGCAGGCCAGGGGTTTGGATGGCCGGTGCTTGCGCTGCCGCAGCGCCTGGACGGCCTGCTGGTTGGTGGCGTCTGCGCTCAGGTGCCAGCCGCCCAGGCCCTTCACGGCGATGACCTGGCCTGCCAGCAGGCGCTGCGACGCCTCCTCGATCAGGGCATCTGACTCCGCGCGGCTTGCAGCGGGCTGGGCGCACGGGCTGCCCCCGCGCAGCATGGGCCCGCAGCTGAAGCAGGCATCCGGCTGCGCATGGTAGCGGCGGTCCTGCTCGCAGGCGTACTCGCCGGCGCAGGAGGGGCACATGTCAAAGGTCGCCATGCTCGTGAGCGGGCGGTCGTAGGGGAGGTCGTTGATGATGGTGAAGCGCGGGCCACAGTTGGTGCAGTTGATGAAGGGGTAGCGGTAGCGGCGGTCTGCGGGGTCGAGCAGCTCGCCCAGGCAGTCCGGGCAGGTGGCGAGGTCGGGAGAGACCAGGGTGCTGCGGCTGCTGTCTGCCGCGCTGGGGACGATCTGGAAGCCCTCCGGTGCGGGTTCGCTATCGGGCACGGGGGTGCTCTCCAGAGAGACGATGAGCGCAGCAGGCGGTGCGTCGCTGCGGATCCGCCGCGCCAGCTCGGCGAGCTGGCGGGTGCTGCCCCAGGCCTGCACGTCGACCCCGCTGGTGCTGTTGAGGACCGTTCCGCACACGCCCAGCTCGCGGGCCAGGCGCGCCACGAACGGCCTGAACCCCACCCCCTGGACGATGCCGTTGATATGTATGTGCGCGTGTTCCATGTGGAGCATGATACGTCACGCCCCCTCTGAGGGCGGCAACACCCCTGTCACAATCCTGCAGGGGCCCGTGTGCGCTCGTGTGCGCCTCAAAGTCGACACCGGCCCCCTCATTGTCGATTGAAGCGCGCCGCAGCGCCGCTTAGCATCAAGGGCAAAAGTCAACTGGAGGAGGAGACGCATGAAGAAGCTCGTTGCTCTGGCGGCTGCGCTGGCGCTTGCCATGGCAGCTGCCCTGGGCCTTGCAGGCTGCGGCAACAGCAGCAGCTCGAGCGGCGGCAGCCAGCAGCCCGCAGAGAAGGTCGTGATCGGTACGCTTGCCACAGAGGACATCCTGCCCTTCTGGGTGGCCGAAGACCAGGGTCTGTTCCAAGAAGCGGGCGTTGACGCCAGCATCCAGACCTTCCAGTCCGCCACCGAGCTCATCGCCGCTGTGAGCGCCGGCGAGGTGCAGATGGCGATGACTGACCCGATGGTCTCCGCCAGCATCTATGCCAGCGGCACGGACGTCCAGATCGAGTGGATCACCCTGGGCGCCACCGCCGAGCAGGGTCGCTTTGGCATCCTGACCGCGGACCCGTCTGTCAAGAGCCTCGAGGACCTCGCAGGCAAGGAGGTCGGCGTGGGCTCCAACACCATCCTCGAGTACGTGCTCGACTGCCTCATGGAGCGCGCCGGCGTGCCCGCAGAGCAGGTTGTCACCGCCGAGCTCCAAAAGCTCCCCGTCCGCTACCAGGCCTGTGTCTCCGGCCAGGTGCCTGCCGCTGCCCTGCCGGCTTCCCTGCTTGCCCTGGGAGAGGCCAACGGCTGCACGGTTGTGGCAGACGACACCACGGGTGAGAACATCTCCCAGTCCGTGATGATCGCCAACAGCGCCTTTGCCGCTAGCGAGGGCGGTGCTGCCGCCATCGAGGCCCTCAAGAGCGTGTGGGACGAGGCCGCCGCCGCTGTCAACGCCAACCCCGAGTCCTTCCGCAGCCTGTTGGCAGAGAAGGCCAGCCTCCCCGAGCAGATCGCAGACAGCTATCCGGTGAGCGAGTACCCCAGCTGCCAGCTGCCCTCCCAGGAGCAGGTGGACAAGATCCTCGACTGGATGAAGGCCAAGGGCTATCTGGCAGACGGCATCACCTACGATGCCGCCACGGGCTGCTTCAGCGGCCGCTAGGGGAGGGCGAGCGCTGTGAGCTTGGAGTTCAAGGACGTCGCACTCGACTACCCCATCGCCGGCGAGGCCAGCCTGCGCGCGCTGGAGGGCCTGAACCTTGCTGTGGAGCGCGGGCAGGCCGTTGCGATCATCGGCCCCAGCGGCTGCGGGAAGTCGTCTCTGCTGCGGCTTGCCAGCGGGCTTGCGCAGCCCAGCAGCGGCCAGGTGCTCGAAGGCGGCCAGGCCCTGCGCGGCACGCGCGCGGGGACGGCGCTCATCCTGCAGGATTTTGGCCTTCTGCCGTGGAAGGACGTCTTCCACAACGCGGAGCTGGGCCTCAAGATCCGCAAGCTGCCCGCGCCCGAGCGCCGCGAGCGCACGCTGGCCGCCCTGGAGCGCGTGGGGCTCAAGGGCTTTGAGAACAGCTACCCGCGCCAGCTTTCCGGCGGCATGCAGCAGCGCCTGGCCATGGCCCGCGCGCTCGCCATGGATGTGGACACCCTCCTCATGGACGAGCCCCTCTCTGCCCTGGATGCCCTGCTGAGAGAGGAGCTCCAAGACACCCTTCTGGAGCAATGGCGCCAGAGCGGCTACACCCAGCTGCTCGTGACCCACTCCATCGAGGAGGCCGTCTACCTGGGCCAGCGCATCGTCGTCATGGCGCCGCGCCCCGGCCGCGCGGTGGCCCAGATCGACAACTTCGAGATGGGGGAGCGCGGCTATCGGGACACAGAGCTCTTCTACCAGCGCTGCCGCGCCGTGCGCGCCGCTCTGGACGAGGGGGTGCGCCGTGCCTAGGCCCTACAATCCTGTGCTCTGCATGCTCTTTGCCATCGTCTTCGTGCTGGCTGGCTGGGAGCTCACGGCCCTGCTGCTGGACACCCCCGCGCTGCCCACGCCGCAAGACACCGTGCCCATCCTCGCACGCTTTGCGCCGGAGCTCGCCCCCGGCTTTGCCGTGAGCTTCTACCGTGTGGCGGTCTCGCTCGCTATCGGCGTATGCCTGGGCTTGCCGGTGGGCTTGGCGCTGGGCCGCAGCCCGCGCTTGGACGCCCTGTTCGCGCCGGTGCTCTACATCCTCTACCCGCTGCCCAAGATCGTCTTGCTGCCCATCTTGCTGGTGTTGCTGGGCTTGGCGGATGCTCCCAAGATCGCCCTCATCAGCCTGACGGTCTTCTTCCAGGTGGTGGTCGTCATGCGCGACGCCGCCAAGGCCATCCCGCAGGCCACCCTGCTCTCCGTGAGGTCGCTGGGGGCCGGCCGCTGGGACGAGTGGCGCCACGTGGTGCTGCCCGCCACCCTGCCCGAGCTCTTCACCACCCTGCGCGTGAGCTCTGCGGTGGCAATCGCCGTGCTCTTCTTTGCAGAGGCGATCGCCGGCTCCACGGGCCTGGGCTACTTCATCATGGAGAGCTGGGCCATGGTCAACTACCCGCGCATGTTCGCCGGCATCATCGCCCTCGCCGCGCTGGGCGTGATCGTCTACGAGCTCTTCGACCTGCTGGAGCACCGTGCCACCCGCTGGCGCCGCAGCGTCTAGCGGCTCCACACAGCACCCGCTGTGCGTGGATTATCACGCTCAAGGATAATCCACGCAGCGGCGCATGGTATCATCGCTGCCATGGCTAAGCGAACAGAGAGAACACAGCAGACCAAGGAGGACTTCCAGGAAGCCTTCTGGCGTCTGTACTCCACCACGCCCATGGAGAAGATCACCGTGGCGCAGGTCTGCCAGCTCGCGGGCTACAACCGCGCCACCTTCTACCTGCACTTCACAGATATCTACGACTTGCTTCAGACCATAGAGGAGAAGCTGCTCGAGGGCATGTCCTCTTGCGTTGAGCTCTGCATGCAGCAGCTCCAGGGCGACCACAGCAAGCCCGCGCTGATTGCCGCGCTCAAGGACGTCATCGTCTACTACGAGCGCAACAAGCGCTACATACTGGTGCTGTTGGGCCCCCAGGGGGATCCGGGCTTCACCCTGAGGCTCAAAGACGCGCTCAAACCTCTGTGGCGGCGCTATGTCATCACAGACACGGGCACGCA
Organism: Coriobacteriales bacterium; assembly: GCA_051876075.1. GTDB lineage: Bacteria > Actinomycetota > Coriobacteriia > Coriobacteriales > QAMH01 > W2P13-069. The sequence continues at coordinate 21,864 of JBJEHM010000078.1, read as the reverse complement.
TTCAGAGCAAGAGATCGACCTCATGCTGGAGTTTGTGCTGAGCGGCACGCTCTTCATGATCTCTCGCTGGGTGCAAGACCCCGGCGATATCAGCCAGGTGGAGATGGGCAAGCTGGTCTACGACGTGGCGATCCGCCAGGTGGCGGCGCTGGCTGCGCACTAGCCTTTCGCTAGCAGCTGACAGATCGGAGTGGAGAGCCCCTTCTCGAGGCCCTGGGCACAGTGCGTCCCGCTGTCCTCTGCAAGCGTTCAAGGCGTTTGCAAAAGGTTTTGCAACTATTGTTTGCAAAGTGCTTTGCAAACAATACTTCCTCGTCTATCATGGTCTCAGTCGCCCGGGCTAGGGGGCCTGGGCAAGTAAAAGGAGGAAACCATGGCTGTTTCTTTTGACGAGATCGGCGCAGTTGACGCTCGCGGTGTGGCAGAGGCCACCATCAAGTGGTACTACGACAACGGCAAGGTGGAGAAGGAGGGCGACGAGTACACCTGCTCTTGCATGGTCTGCCGCCAGAAGTTCCACAACGCCGACCCCTCTGCGATCATCGCCATCGCCGAGGCCTGCCGCGTTTCCCACGTCCATGACAAGGGCGTGACCTTCTAAGCTCAGCCTTAGAGCACGTCATTCATAGACAGGGAAAAGCCCCCGCTCGGGGGCTTTTCTTGTGGGTGGTGTCAGAGCGAGAGAATCTGGCTCATGCCCTCCTGAGCGATGCTGCAAGAGGGGTCGACTCTCATCGCTGCCTATCAGTGCATCGTCTTGTGCGCGCCGATGCCCTTAGGCTAGCGCGCGCTTGACCATGAAGCGCATGAAGAAGACGTAGAAGGCCAGGGAGACAAAGACGTCGATGATGCCGGCAAGGCTGATGCTGAAGAACATGCCGTAGCGCGAGTTGAACAGCAGGTGCATCAGGAAGCGGCGCACAGAGTCGAGCAAGGCGATGCCGGAGTCGAGCCCCACGGCTGCCAGGCCGCCTTCCTCGAAGAGGAGCAGCGCCCCGTCGTTGACGGCGAAGAAGTAGCCGATGTGCAGCGCGCCCATGAGCAGGCCGATGAAGATGCCCAGCAGCAGGCTGATGCTCGCGAGGGTTTTGTTGGAGACCTGCTCCTTGTGCCAGCACAGGGCCAGGACGGCGGCTGCGGCCAGGGTGAGGATGTTGCCCATGTCTGCCGTGCCGCTCATGACAAAGGTGATGGCAACAGAGAGCAAGCCCATGATGAGGATGGACGCGCCAAAGGCCAGCAGCGACTGCCCCAGGCTGTGCCCCTGTGCGGCGTTCTCTTCGATCTGGGCCTTCTTGGCTGCTTTCTTGGACACGGTGGCGCCTCCCTCTGGCAATCCTGCCCCTCGGTCTCTCTTCAAACCCATTCATTGTAGCGGGGCTTTCCCCCGCTGGGAACAAGCAACAAAAAGGCCCTCTGGGGGAGGGCCGTGTGTGTGGCAGCCTGTACGGGATTCGAACCCGTGATCTCCGCCTTGAGAGGGCGGCGTCCTAAACCGCTAGACGAACAGGCCGTATGTGGCTGCCTTGGGCAGCGTTATCAAAAGAGCTCCGGATTGGGGAGCTCTGTAGTTGGTGGCAGCCTGTACGGGATTCGAACCCGTGATCTCCGCCTTGAGAGGGCGGCGTCCTAAACCGCTAGACGAACAGGCCATCGGCGTCTTGGCTGGGCTGGAAGGAGTCGAACCCTCACTGACGGAACCAGAATCCGCTGTCCTACCATTAGACGACAGCCCAGTGCGTGACGCGAGTGAATATATTACGGGCTCGTCGTCTCTTCGTCAAGGGGTAATCAGGGCGATTTCTCACATTCTGCGATGAGCGCCGATGGAGGCGGACCACTCACAAGTTACTGTAAGTAAACATATGCTGCCATGGAGAGCGTGCACGTCTGCTGTTGCTAGAATTAGCTGAGATTAACACTTGATTGGAGGCCCGTTTGAACCTGCCGACCCTCATCCTCGCTGCGCTGCTGGCCCTATGTCTGGGCCTTGCCGTGCGCAGCATCTGGAGGGGGAGGGGCAGCGGCTGTGCATGCTGCAAACATGGCTGCGCTCACGCTGCCTGCTGCTCGCCCAAGGCAGGCCAGCTGCCAGCCTGCTGCGGGGAGGACGAGCGCCCATGAGACTCGTCGAGCTTGCTGTGGGGCAGCGTGCAGAGGTCAAGGGGCTCGAGGGCCAGCGCATGCAGCGCATGAAGCTCCTGGACATGGGGCTCACGCCCGGCACGCGCGTGTGCATCAAGAAGATCGCCCCCATGGGAGACCCGGTGGAGCTCTCGGTTCGCAGCTACACCCTCACCCTGCGCAAGGCAGAGGCCGCACTCATCGAGGTGGAGCCCGTCCCCCTTGACGGCAAGCCCTGCGCTGGCTGCACAGAGCAGGAGTGCAGCGCCGCCCGCATGGCGCACTCGCTCCAGGGGGCCCTCTGATGCCGCAGCACGCAGAAGAGCAGCACATCGCCGTTGTGGGCGCCAAGAACTCGGGCAAGTCCGCCCTCTTCAACGTGCTCACCGGCAGTGGTGCTCACGTGGGCAACTACCCGGGCGTCACCACGCACGTGGAGGCCTGCAAGCTGGTGCCCAAGCTGGCACGCATCGCGGGGGCCTCTGCCACCGTGCTCGACATGCCGGGGCTCTCGTCCCTCACCGCCTACAGCGTGGAGGAGGAAGAGGCCCTCTCGTGCCTGCTCGATGGCGAGCTCGAGCTGCTCGTGAACGTCGTGGATGCCGGCAACATCGAGATGGGGCTCTACCTCAGCCTGCAGCTGCTGGAGCTCAACATCCCTATGGTGGTGGCCCTCAACATGATGGACGAGGCCGCTGCCAACGGCGTCTCTGTGGACACGGCGCTGCTTGCTCGCGAGCTGCGCGTGCCCGTCGTCCCCATCTCCGCTGCCAAGGAGCAGGGCATCACGAGCCTCATGGAGGCCGTGGCATCCCAGCTCGGCACCACCGTGGCACCGCGCAGCCGCGTTGACTTCTGCAGCGGCGACCTCCACAAGGCGCTGCACTCCATCTGCCACACCCTGGAGGTTCCCGCCCGCGCCAAGGGCGTGCCGCTGCGCTACGCGGCGGCCAAGTTCATCGCGCACGACGAGTTCATCGCCAGGCAGCTCGACGTCGAGCCCGAAGACCGCCACATCATCGCCGAGATCATCGCCCACCTGGAAAAGGACTCCGGCATGAGCGGAGAGCTCGTGCTCGCAACCGAGCGCTATCGCTTTGTGGACGAGCTGTGTGCCCGCTGCGTGCACCGCCGCAGCCGCAGCCGCGAACAGGAGCGCAGCGACAAGCTCGACAGCCTGCTCACGCACCGCATCTGGGGCATTCCCATCTTCCTGTGCGTGATCGCGCTGGTGTTCTGGCTCACCTTCAACGTGGTGGGCGGCCCGCTGCAGGGCTTGCTCGAGGAGCTCTTCGACTGGTTTGGCCAAGCGGTGGGAGAGGCCCTGCTGGCTGCCGGGGTGAGTCATTGGCTCTACGACCTGCTGGTCAACGGCGTCATCGCCGGCGTGTGCAGCGTCTTATCCTTCCTGCCCATCATCATGGTGCTGTTCTTCCTGCTCTCCTTCTTGGAAGACAGCGGCTACATGACGCGCGCCGCCTACATCATGGACAAGCTGTTGCGCAAGGTGGGGCTCTCTGGGCGCAGCTTTGTCCCGCTCATCGTGGGCTTTGGCTGCAATGTCCCCGCCATCATCTCGACGCGCACCCTGCCCAGCGAGCGCGACCGCAAGCTCACGGTGATACTCGCCCCCTTCATGTCGTGCTCGGCCAAGCTGCCCGTGTACGGTATGATCACCGCGGCCTTCTTTGGGCAGAGAGCCGGCCTGGTGATGGTGAGCCTCTACGTGCTGGGCATCGCGGTGGCCGTGTGCCTGTCCCTGCTGCTGAGCAAGACGCTCTTCAAGGGCGATGCCATGATGTATGTGATGGAGCTGCCCAGCTACCGCGTGCCCGCCCTGCGCGACGTTGTGCGCCACATGTGGATCAATGCCGCGGAGTTCGTGAAGAAGGCCTTCACCATCATCTTCGTGGGCACGGTGGTGATCTGGTTCATGCAGAACTTCGACACCAGCTTCAACCCGGTGAGCGATGCCGGCTCGTCCATCTTGGCGGCCATCGGCACCTGGCTGGCCCCGTTGCTGGCGCCCATCGGGCTCGACAGCTGGCAGGCCACCACCGGCTTGCTGGCGGGCCTGGCTGCCAAGGAGGCCATCGTGTCGACCCTGGCCGTGCTCACCGGCGGTGCCGGCGCAAGCGCCCTGGCGGGCGTCTTCACCCCGCTCACTGCCTATGTGTTCCTGGTGTTCATCCTGCTCTATGTGCCCTGTCTGGCGACCTTTGCCACCACGCGCAAGGAGCTGGGCTCCACCTGGCAGGCCCTGCTCTGCGTTGCCGGGCAGATCGCGATCGCCTATGCCGTCTGCTTCTGCATCTACCACCTGGGCCTGCTGTTCCTGTAGTGCTCGCTTGGTCGAGATGGCGTGTAGAGAGCGGTTCTCAGCTGCTTGGTCGATGACGTGCAGAGACCGCTCGTGTGGGAAACGCTGCAAAAAATTGTGTACAACGGGGCTTGACAAAATCTGTTCGGTTGCAAGGACAAATTCTGCTCTGTGGAAAGCGGGTAGTTTGCTCGCAGATCGCTCTGAAAACGCTCGTATCTCACTCGTGTTTTGCTCTGGTTCTGCTCGTGTTTCATTCGTACATTTGGATAGATTCGCTTGATAGCGTGGGCCTGCTGCCAATGGGAAGGAGGCCCCATGCTCACAGACGATCTCAAGCTCAAACTGGCCTGCCTTTTGCGAAGGGCGGGCCTTTCTCGCGTCCCTCGCTCTGCGCTGCTGTGCATGGGGGTGGGCCTGGCGCTGCTGGGGGGTCTTGCCATGTGGCGCTTTTGGCCGGCGGGGGAGCCCCAGGTACCTGGCGAGGCGGACTTCCAGGTGCTCGCCCAGGAGGAGCAGGAGCCCGAAGAGGCGCTCATCGTGGTCGATGTCGAAGGTGCGGTGCGCAATCCGGGGCTCTACACGTTGCCTGCTGGCGCGCGTGCGGGAGACGCCGTGGAGGCTGCCGGGGGGCTGGCTCCCAAGGCGCTGCAAGGGGGAGTGAACCTTGCCCAGGAGCTCGAAGACGGGCAGCAGCTCAACATACCCTTCAAAGGCAGCGCGTCAAAGCCTGCAGCGGGTGCGGGCACCGCCGGGGGCGCAGGGGCCTCTGGGAGTGCTGGGAGCGGGCTCGTCAACATCAACACCGCCTCTGCCCAGGAGCTGCAGCAGCTGAGCGGCATCGGGCCGGCGCTCTCGCAGCGCATCGTGGACTACCGCGCCGAACACGGCCCCTTTGCCAGCATCGAGGACCTCCTGGAGGTCTCTGGCATAGGCCAGGCCATCGTGGAGAAGATCCGCAGCCAGGTGAGTGTGGGCACGTGAGCGTGCCGGGCACCAATCGCAGCGCCCCGCTCAGGCCCAGCTTGGGGGTGCTGGCATCTGCCGCCCTGGCCGCGTGGGCTGCGGCGTTCCTGGGAGAGGAGCTGTGCTGGCGGGCTGCTGAGGATGGGGGCTCGCCTGTGCGCGTGCTGCTCGTCTGCGCTGTATGTGCGGCTGTCGTGGCGGCGGCGTTGCTGATCGCAGCGCTCAGGTGCCGCAGCAGCATGTCGAGAAGGCGGCCTGCGGCGCCAGCCGAGCGCACCCGGGCACCCTCCCGTGGCGTGCGCAGTGAGCTCGCCCTCGTGCTCCTGCTCAGGCGCGCTGTGCCATCAGTGGCTCCCGCTCTGCTGGCTGGCTGCGCTGTCCTTTTGTGCAGCGGGTTCTACTGGCACGCGCTCGCCCAGGACGCGCAGACCCTGCAGCGGATGTCTGACGAAGGGCAGCTGGAGCTCGAGCTCTGCTCAGATGCACAGACCCGCAGCACAGGGCAGGTTTCGAGCGCGGTGCTCCGCAGCGGCAGGCATGCCCTGAGCCTGCGCGTTGTGTGGCCCCTGGACGAGCAGGTCCCCGGTGCGGGGCATCTGGTGAGTGCGAGGGGCAGCTTCCAAGCCCCGCAGGCAGACGAGGCGGGGCGCTGGTGCCACCAGCAAGGGTTTGCGGGCACGCTGCGGGTTGAGAGCTGGAGCGAAGCCGGCTATGCGCCCAGCTTGGCAGGCTTGGCAGCGCCCCTGAGAGATGCCTCCATGCGGCGCATCAGCCAGCTGGGCGGGGAGGCGGCAGGCCTGCTTGGGGGCATACTCCTGGGCAACAAGACACTCTACAGCGGCACAGAGCTGGAGCAGGACTTCCGCTGTACGGGGCTTGCGCACCTCATGGCTGTGAGCGGCACCCACTTGGCCGTTGTCTCGTGCCTGGCGGGGTGGGTGCTGGGCTTGCTCCCCTTGGGGCGCAGGCTGCGCTCGGTGCTGCTGGGTGCGCTGCTGTGCTCCTATGTGGCGCTCACCGCCTTTGCGCCCAGCGCACTGCGCGCATGCGCCATGTGTGTGATCGGGATGGGCGCCGCGGGCTTTGGACGGCGGCACCATGCTGCCAGCGCCCTTGGCGCCTGCGCGCTGCTCTTCTTGGCCATAAAGCCCTCCCTGGCCTTTCACCTGGGGTTTCAGCTTTCTGTGCTGTGCATGGCCGGTCTGCTGGGCCTTGCGCCCCTGCTGGAGCAGTGGCTCGCCTTCTGCCTGCCGCGCCGTGCGGGGAGCCTTGCCCAGGGGCTGGCGGCAACGGTGGCGGCAAGCGTGGCGACCCTGCCCGTCACCGTGCCCCTCTTCTGCCAGCTGCCGCTCGTCTCGCCCTTGGCAACGCTGCTGGCCTCTCCCCTCATCACCGCCGCGCTGGGCTTGGGTGTCCCTGCCCTGCTCATAAGCTGTGCCCTGCCTGGGCCAGGAGGGCTGCTGCTGGCGGCGGCAGCAGCGGTGGCGCAGGCCTGCGCGCAGCTCGTGCACCTGCTCGCCCGCCTGCCGCTTGCCTGCGTTCCGCTGGATGCCAGCGCGCCTTGGGTGGGGTTCGTCTTCCTGCTTGCAGCTGTGGGCCTCTGGGCCCTGTGGCCCCTGCCCCCGCGGGCGGGTTGCGCCGGTGCGCAGCCTGACTCGTCTTCGCCCAGGATGCTGCGGGCTGCCATGCGCGCGGCGGTTGCGGCTGCCTTCTGCCTGCCGGTCCTGTTGCTCATGGTGCTCGAGCTGGGCGGGACGGCAGGTTGCACGGCGGCGCTCACGGGCTCGTCGAACAGCAGCGCGCAGGTGGTGATGCTCGACGTGGGCCAGGGGGATGCCATGCTCATACGCGACAGGCGCGCCGCAGTGCTGGTGGACACCGGGGAAGACGGAGCCATGCTGCTGGCTGCGCTGGCGCGCCAAGGGGTCAGCAGGCTCGACGCGGTCATCATCTCCCACTGCGACAAGGACCATTGCGGGGCCCTCGGTGCCTTGCGGGGCGTGGTGGAGGTGGGAGCCGTCTACTGCCACAGCGAGCTGACGGGCTTGCAGGAGGCAGCCTCCTTGCTGGAGGATGCGCGCCGTGCAAGCGGCTCACAGGCATGCGGCGTCGATCCGGGGGCGCAGGTACGCGTGGGCCGCTTCACCCTGCGGCTGCTCGCACCCGCCCATGCGCGCAGCGGCGGGAACGAGGACTCGCTCGTCTGGCTGCTCTCCTTCGACGCGGATGGTGACGGCGTGCCCGAGCAGCGGGGCCTGCTCACGGGTGACGCGGAGGAGGCGGAGCTCGAGGCCCTGTGCTCTCAGATCGGGAGGGTCTCCTTCGTGAAAGTGGGGCACCACGGCAGCGCGGGGGCGTTCAGCGCGCGGCAGCTGGCGGTTCTGCGCCCGCGCGTCGCGCTCATCGGGGTGGGGGAGGGCAACCGCTACGGGCACCCCGCTTTCTCGACGATCGCGCTCCTGCGCGCCTGCGGTGCGCGCGTCTTGCGAACGGACCTCCACGGCGACCTCACGCTCTCGTTCGAGGGGGCGTCCGTCGGAATCTCGACACAGAGAGGAGAAAACGATGCCAAAACAAGGTAATAAAGTAGTACAATTCTGTCGTACAGAACATGTCAGGGTTCACCCGCGTGTTATGGAGAAGCGGCCCTGGCTGCAGGAGGAAGACGTCCTGCATGCGTGGGGAGCAAGGCTTGCCCTCGCGCAGCGTCCAGACGGGCCGCTCGTGGCCCTCGGCTTCGATGCCAAGGGCCGCCAGATAGAGATGGTTGCCCTGTCGCTGAAAGGGGAGGTCATGATCTTCCACGCGCAGGAACCAGCAACAAAGAAGACCTTGAGAGAACTCGGTCTTGAGAGAGGAGGAAGGCAGTGATGGCAAAGAAGAGGGAAGCAACGGCAAAGAACCTGCAGGAGCTCAGCCGCCAAGAGCTCAACGAGCGCTTTGGCGTGACAGAGGAGCTCCTGGGCAAGCTGGAGGAGGAGTTTGGAAAGGGCAACTGGGAGCTCGTCGAGAACCTGGGTCCCGGCATCGCCAGCATCAGGATCGGGAGGCCCCCGCTATGCGACGAGGCCCTCAAGACCCTCAGCTTCAAAGAGCCCGAAAGCAAGGTCATCCAGATCGAGCAGCGCTGCAAGAGTCTGGGCGTCAGCCGCTCCACGTACCTGCGCGGGCTCGTTGACGAAGACCTCGCTCGCGCTGCCCAAGCCCAGGCGCTCTAGCCTGCGGTGGTAGGGAGTAGTGCTAGCATCTCCTGGACGGCAACAGCAGGGAGGCCCCTTGGCAGACAACAATCTGATCGCCGCCTACCTCATGGTGGGTGCAGACGAGCTCAAGCGCGAGTTCCTGGTCAACCGCCTCACAGAGCGCGTGGCCAAGCTGGGAGACATAGACTTCAACAAGGAGAGCTTCAACGCCGCATCTGCCAGCGCAGACGAGGTGCTGGCGGCCTGCAACATGCTGCCCTTCATGAGCGAGAAGCGCCTGGTGGTGGTCAAGGACCTCGACAAGGGCGGCAAGGCGCTGGCAGAGGCGCTCACTGCCTACCTGGCCAACCCCAACGAGTCAACGGTGTTGGCCTGCACCGCTGCAAAGCTCGCCAAGAACACCCGGCTTTACAAGGCCTTCGCACAGCTCGACAAGCGCGCAGTTGTCAGCTGCGAGCCCAAGGACAAGCGCGACCTTCCCGCCCAGGTGCAGAGCTTTGCCCGCAGCCACAGCGTAGAGATCACCCCGCGCGCGTCCCAGCAGCTCGTCGCCATGGTGGGGGAGTCCACGGTCCACCTGGACACAGAGATACGCAAGATGGCCGCCGCCCTTGGCCGCGGCGCCGTCATCGACCTGCCGGAACTGGAGCGCTACGTCACGGCAACGGCAGAGGTCAAGCCCTGGGAGCTCGTGGACGCCCTTGCGGAGCGCGATGCAACGCGGGCGCTCACGCTCTATGCGCGCATGCCCGGGCAGTCTGTCTTCGGCCTGCTCACCATGTGCGTTGCCCGCATCCGGGAGCTGCTCCTTGTCAAGGAGCTGGGTGCTGGCAGCGCGCTTGCGGCAGAGCTGGGCGTACCTGAATGGCGCGTGCGCAAGCACGGCAGCCAGGCGGCGCGCTTTTCAGAGCAGGAGCTGGAGCGCGCGCTCGTCAGCGCGGCAGACCTCGAGCAGGCCATGAAGTCCGGTGCAGACCAGCAGGTGGCCTTCACGCGCTGGGTGCTGGAGGTCTGCGCAGCCTGAGTTCAAAAACTCTAAAACAGCACTATCTTAAGTATGCTGCCCGTGTTATCATTTAGCGGTTTCGTCTGCACCCCACTGCAACGAATACACAGCTTTATGGCATCGAAAGGAATAGTCAAGAAATGGCTAACATCAAATCTCAGAAGAAGCGCGTTCTGACCAACGAGAAGTCCCGCATGCGCAACAAGGCCTGCAAGGCAGCCCTCAAGACCGCTGTCCGCCGCGTCCGCGAGGCCGTGGCCACTGGTGACAAGGCTGCAGCGCAGGAGGCTGCCAACAAGGCATGCCGCGCACTGGACAAGGCTGCCTCCAAGGGCATCATCCACAAGAACCAGGCTGCCAACCGCAAGAGCGGTGTCCAGGCCCTGGTCAACAAGATGGCTTAATGCCGCTTCTCTCTAAGCTCTGGATGGAAGCCGCCCCAATCTCACGGGGGCGGCTTTTTCTTTAGCTCGAGCTTGGCTGCGCCCTCCGCCCGCTCCCGGCCTTTCTCGCACGTTGCGTCCTCGGTCGACTAAACTAGGAAGGTACAGCTGCCAGTCCGCTCCCCGCTTGTGGAAAGGTAACCATGGATCCCCAGCACATCAGGAACTTCTCCATCATCGCCCATATCGACCACGGCAAGTCCACCATCGCAGACCGCATCCTGCAGCAGACGGGCACCGTGGCAGATCGCGATATGACAGAGCAGCTCCTCGACTCCATGGACATCGAGCGCGAGCGCGGCATCACCATCAAGTCGCAGGCCGTGCGCGTCATGTACACGGCAGACAACGGCGAGACCTACCAGTTCAACCTCATCGACACCCCGGGCCATGTCGACTTCACCTACGAGGTCTCGCGCAGCCTGGCTGCCTGCGAGGGTGCGGTGCTGGTGGTCGACTCCACCCAGGGCGTCGAGGCCCAGACGGTCGCCAACGCCCTCATGGCCATGAACGCCAACCTGGAGATCATCCCCGCCATCAACAAGGTCGACCTCCCCGCGGCAGACCCGGAGCGCGTCCGCGCAGAGATCGAGGACGGCTTGGCCATCCCTGCAGACGAGGCGGTGCTCACCAGCGGCAAGAGCGGCATCGGCATCCACGAGCTGCTCGAGCAGGTGGTCAAGCAGGTGCCCGCGCCGCAAGGGGACCCAGACGCCCCGCTCAAGGCCCTCATCTTCGACAGCTACTTCGACTCCTACCGCGGTGTGGTGGCGCTCATCCGCATCGTCGACGGCTCCATCAAGAAGCGCGACCGCATCAAGTTCATGGCCAACGGCGAGCTCTGTGAGGTGCTCGAGGTCGGTGTGCGCCGCCCGGCAGAGATCCCGGTCGACGAGCTCACCATTGGCGAGGTGGGTTACCTGGTCACCGCCATCAAGGACCCAAAGCTCGTCAAGGTGGGCGACACGGTGACCCTCGCCAAGGGCGGGGCGGCCGAGCCCCTGCCCGGCTATCGCGACGTCAAGCCCATGGTCTACACGGGCATGTTCCCCATCGACGCAGACCAGTACCCCGCCCTGCGCGACGCCCTCGACAAGCTCTCCCTCAACGACCCTGCGCTCGTCTACGAGCCAGAGACCTCCCACGCGCTGGGCTTTGGCTTCCGCGTGGGCTTCTTGGGGCTGCTGCACATGGAGGTCGTCAAGGAGCGCCTGGAGCGCGAGTTCAACCTCGACCTCATCGCCACGGCCCCCAGCGTGGAGTACCACGTCTTCTGCACAGACGGCACGGACTTCATGGTCCACAGCCCGCAGGACATGCCGGACGCCTCGCGCATCGACCATGTGGAAGAGCCCTACCTCACCGCCAAGATCATCATCCCGCCAGACTACGTGGGCCCCGTTATGGAGCTGGGCACAGAGCGTCGCGGAGACTTCAAGAACATGTCCTACCTCTCCCAGAACACCGTCGAGGTCACCTTCGAGATGCCCCTGAGCGAGCTCATCATGGACTTCTTCGACAGCCTCAAGAGCCGCACCAAGGGCTATGCATCCCTCGACTACGAGGTCTGCGGCTATCGCAGCTCCAAGCTCGTCAAGCTTGACATCCTGCTGGCCGGCAACCCTGTGGACGCATTGAGCTTCATCGTGCACGAGGACGCCGCCTACAAGCTCGGCCACGACCTCGCCGTCAAGCTCAAGGGTATCATCCCGCAGCAGCTCTTCGAGGTGCCCATCCAGGCCGCCGTGGGCTCGCGCGTGCTGGCGCGCACCAACGTCAAGGCCCGCCGCAAGGACGTGCTGGCCAAGTGCTACGGCGGCGACATCACCCGCAAGAAGAAGCTGCTGGAAAAGCAGAAGGCCGGCAAGAAGCGCATGAAGGCCATCGGCAACGTCGAGGTCCCGCAGGAGGCCTTCATGGCCATCCTCAAGGTGGACGAGTAGGCTGCTGTGGTGGACTGCGCCGTCATCGCGGAGCTCTACCGCCGCCTTACGCTGCTGCTCATCGAGCGCGGGCTCACGCTGAGCACCATGGAGAGCTGCACCGGAGGCCTCGTCTCCTCGCTGCTCACAGACACAGAAGGCTCTTCTGCCGTGCTCAAGGGGGCCTTCGTCACCTACTCCAACGAAGCCAAGATTGCCTGCGGTGTGCCGGCACACGTCATCGCGGAGCATGGGGTCTACTCCCAGCAGACGGCCCGCGCCATGGCCAGCGCTTGCCGCGTGCCCTATGGGGCGCGCATCGGCATCGGCGTCACCGGCAGCTTTGGCAACGCGGACCCCGCCAATGCAGACAGCGAGCCCGGGGTCGCCTACTACGCCGTCGACCTTGCCGGCAGCTTGCACAGCGCCCGCGTCGAGCTGGGGCCCTATGAGCAGCGCATCGAGTTCAAGCTCGAGCTTGCCGGCATCATCGCCCGCCAGCTCCTGCAGCTGCTGGGCTAGGGGCGCGCATGGCACAGATCGCGCAGCGCTACCTGGACAGCCCCCTGTGGCTGGCGCCCATGGCCGGCGTGACAGACAAGGCCTTCCGCACCCTGTGTGTTGAGCATGGGGCCGCGCTCACCTATTCCGAGATGATCAGCGCCAAGGCGCTCGAGTACGCCAACGACCGCACCTTCGAGCTTGCGGAGCCCGCCCCGGCAGAGCGGCAGCTGGCCGTGCAGCTCTTTGGCCACGAGCCGGATGTGATGGCCCGACAGGCCGCTGCCCTTGCAGAACAGATGGGGCCGCGCATCGCGCTCATAGACGTCAACATGGGCTGCCCGGTGCTCAAGGTGCACAAGAAGGGCGAGGGTGCGGCGCTCATGCGCACGCCGCAGCTGGCCGCCCAGATCATCGCCCAGATGGTCCGCTCCCTCGAGCCATACGGCATACCCGTCACAGCCAAGTTCCGCAGCGGATGGGACGACTCCAGCATCAACGCCGTGGAGTTTGCCAAGCGCCTGGAAGACGCCGGCGCTGCAGCCCTGGGTGTGCACGGGCGCACTGCCAGGCAGCTCTACCGCGGCACGGCAGACTGGGGCGTCATCGCGCAGGTTGCGGCTGCCGTGGAAGTCCCCGTCATCGGCAGCGGAGACGTCTACACCCCACAGGATGCGTTGGCGATGCGCAGGCAGACCGGCGCTGCAGCCGTCTTTGCCGCCCGCGGTGCGCGGGGAAACCCCTGGATCTTCTCTGGCGTCACACCTACCCCGCTGCAGCGCGTGCAAGCTGCCCAGCGCCACCTGGAGCTCTACCTGCAGTTCTACGGCCCGGAGCACCTGAGCCCGCTGCGCGCCCAGCTGGCCTACTACGTGCACGGCCAGGCGGGTGCGGCGGAGCTGCGCCGCGAGCTTGGGAGCGCGACGAGCGCGGGGGAGTTCTCGCGTGTGCTCGCCAGCGCCGCCCAGCGCTGCGGGGAGCGGGAGCAGCTGTGATCAGCGCACTCTACCTCCACATCCCCTTCTGCACCAGCCGCTGCGCGTACTGTGCGTTCCCCACAGCGGCCTGCCATGACGCCGCTGCGATGGACGCCTATGTCGACGCACTCTCGCTGCAGCTGCGCCGCGCTGCCAAGGCCGGCCTGCTGGGGGGCGTGCGCACCATCTATATTGGCGGGGGCACGCCCACGCATCTGGGCAGCCGTCGCCTCAACTCACTGGTGTACCTGGTCTCGCTTTCCGTCAACCTCGAGAACGTGCGCGAGTTCACAGTGGAGGCAAACCCAGAGAGCCTCACGCCCCAGCTGGTGAGGGACCTCTATGCCCTGGGGGTGAGCCGCCTGAGCATCGGAGCGCAGAGCTTTGACGACACCGTGCTGCGCTCATTCGGACGCCCTCACAGTTCTGCGGACATCGAGCGCGCCGTGGGTGCCGCACAGGAGCGCGAAATCTCCTGGAGCCTCGACCTCATCTGCGGCGGCCCTGGCCAGAGCATGGAGAGCTGGTGCTCCAGCGTCCAGCGTGCTGTGGAGCTGGGGGCGCGCCATGTGAGCATCTACCCGCTTGCGCTGGAGGAGGGTACCCCGCTTGCCATGCAGGTTGAGGCAGGGGAGTGGGAGGGCCCTTCTGAGGACGAGGAAGCTGCCATGATGGAGGCCGCCGAGCAGCTGCTGCAAGCGGCCGGCCTGCAGCGCTACGAGGTGGCGAGCTACGCGCTGCCCGGCTGCGAGAGCCTCCACAACCAAGCCTACTGGGACGGCAGCGAGTACCTGGGCCTGGGTGCGGGGGCGGCGAGCATGCTCGGCGCCCAGAGCTGGCGGGCGGCGAGCCAAGCCGGCATCTTCGGGGAGGTCCAAGACGCGAGCGGATTGGCGGAAGGTGCAGAACAGGCGCTGCGGGTGCTCGATGCCGAGCCCTCACCTTGCAGCCGCGTGCGCGTGCAGGCGCTCTTCGACACCCCTGCCTTCAGCGCGGGCTTGGGGCGGCCGGCGGTGGAGCTGGAGCTCATGGACAGCCGTCAAGCCCTGTTGGAGGACTGCATGCTCGCCTTCCGCCGCAGTGCGGGCCTGCAGCCGGAGCTGTGCCAGCGCGCCGCCACTTTAGAGCCGCAGCTGGAAGGCGTGCTGGCCGAGCTGCAACGCGAGGGCCTTGTCCAGCCCGGTGCGGACGGCAGCCTGCAGCCCACCGAGCGCGGCTGGCTCATGGGCAACCGCATCTTCGGGGACATCTGGGGCTTGGCCTGAGCGCCGCACG
>JBJEHM010000078.1:0-7027 GCA_051876075.1 Coriobacteriales bacterium | reverse complement strand
CTTCTGGTTGGTCTTTTGGTCCAAAACAACAACCACAAGCAGGGGAAACCACCCAAAACAACAACCATAACGAGCTGCGCTGCAGCTGATGAGGGCATGAGACGGCAACGCCCCCGGGTTGGCGGGGGCGTTGCCGTGATCTGGAGAATCAGCGCCTGTTAGATGATGCCTGCAAAGCAGCCCATAACCAGTGCTGCGCCAATGAGGGTGGCGGCGCGGTACTGCATGCGGGGCTTGCGCTCAAAGCGCTTGCGGTCCAGAAGGATCAGGCCGCCCAGGGCGATGATGAGGCCCAAGCCAACAAGCAGAATGTTAGTGACGATCATGGTGTTGACCTCGCTTTCCAGCGTCTGGCCTGCGATGCATCTGCAGCTTGCATTGCCGGCATTCCTGTAAGACAGCTAGGAATATACTGGGCTGGGAAAGCGGTGTTCGTTGTAAATACAACGTAGCGGAACTTTTTTGCAGAGTCTTGGAGGTGGCTTTGGACTTCTACTACATTCTGCGCAGCGTGCTTTTCGAAGGCATGACAAAAGAGCAGGTTGAGGCGCTCTTGGCCTGCCTGGGCGCCAAGCAGCGCAGCTACGCCAAGGACGAGGTCATCTTCCCGGCAGGCAGTCAGCTGCACAGCCTGGGCATCATCTTGAAGGGTGACGTGCGCATCGAGCACGTGAGCTCCTGGGGGGAGGTCGACATCCTCACCATCATGGAGGAGGGCAAGACCATCGGAGAAGCCGCAGCTTGCGCGCGTGGCAGCCAGCTCATGGCTGACTTCGTGGCAGACCGCGACTGCACCGTGCTCTTCTTGGATGTGGAGCGCATGCTCGCCCCCTGCGGCACGGGCTGCCCCAGCCACAACCTCCTCATCAACAACCTCATTGCCCTGCTTGCCCGCCGCAACATGGAGCTGGCACGGCGCTCCTTCGTCATGACCAACCGCACCATCCGCTCCAAGGTCCTGAGCTACCTCTCCACCGCGGCAGAGGCCTACGGCACCAAGAGCTTCGACATCCCCTACAACCGCGAGCAGCTGGCAAGCTACCTGGGCGTGGATCGCAGCGCGCTTTCCGCGGAGCTTTCGCGCATGCAGAAGGCGGGGCTCATCCGCTTTCACAAGAGCCACTTCGAGCTCTTGGGCTGACGGCCTGCGTTCATGCGCAAAAAAGCGCATATGGTGCAAGGTTAGAATAACTAAGCGTATAGTGCCTCTCCGCATCATGAGAGAGAGGACATGGAATGGCACTTCGCATCATCACAGACTCGGCATGCGACCTCACGCTTGAAGAGGCGCGCGAGCTCGACGTTCAGATCATCCCGCTCAAGGTCGTTTTTGGCGGCGTCGAGTACCGCGACGTCTTTGACCTGGGCTCGCTCGAGTTCTTCGAGAAGCTCGTGGAGACAGACGAGCTCCCCACCACCTCCGCGGTTGCACCCGGCAGCTTCCTCGAGGCCTTCCAGGATGCCGTTGACGCAGGCGACGAGGTACTCTGCATCCTGCTCTCCTCCAAGCTCTCTGCCACCTACCAGAGCGCTGTCACGGCTTGCCAGATGCTCGGCGGCGCAGCGGAGCGGGTGAGGCTCTTCGACTCCCTCAACGCGACGGTGGGCGAGCAGCTGCTGCTGCGCGTTGCCTGCGAGCTGCGCGATGAGGGCCTCCAGGCTGCGCGGATCGCACAGCGCCTGGAGGAGCTGCGCCCCCGCGTGCACACCCTGGCGCTGCTCGACACCCTGGAGTACCTCAAGAGGGGAGGCCGCATCTCGTCTACCGTCGCCTTTGCCGGCAAAGTGCTTTCCATCAAGCCCGTCATCACCGTGGAAGATGGCGAGGTCGAGCTCGTCGGCCAGGCGCGCGGCTCCAAGAATGGGCGCAACCTGCTGGTGGAGACCGTGGAGAAGTACGGCGGTTTGGACACCAGCCTGCCCTTCCGCCTGGTGTACAGCGGGCTTTCCTGCAAAACCCTGGACAAGTACTGGGAAGACAACTCCGGCCGCTACTTTGAGAACTGGGAGGGCCAGCCCCCTGTGAGCGCGCTGGGGCCGGTCATCGGCACGCACATCGGCCCCCGGGCCCTGGGAGTCGCCTTCTTCTCCAAGCAAGCTTCCTAACTGGCTCGCGTCTGGTGCTGTGGAAATATGAAGATTAGCTCGCAGCCGATTTCGACCAAGCGAACGCAGTGAGCGCGTGGAGAAATCCCGGCTTGAGCCGCCGAGACCGAAGCTCGAGAGAGGCGGTCTCGCGGATCCCCCCGAGATTTCTCCACTCAGGCACTTCGTGCCTCCGGTCGAAATGACGTTCGGAAGGAGCTCTAGTCTTGTTCCGGTCTGACTGGACCTGTTTCTTCGCGCAATCCTAGACAGCGCAGGGGCTGCGCGTTACTATACACATGTTTTACAACAAGTGTTTTAGTAACGGAGGAAGCACATGAGGCCCCTGCCTACCCAAACCCTCAACCCCAAGATAAAGAGCGTCTGGCGCATCAGCGCTGCGGTGCTCATCGCCCTGTGCTGGCTGTGCAGCGGCCTGCCGCTGCTCATCGGCGGCATCTTCGAGCCGGTCTGCCTTGCCCTGGGCGGCGCCTGCACGGCGCTGGCGGTGCTGTGCGCGGTGGTCTTCTGCGCGGTGCTTCCCAACATCCGCTATGTGCGCTGGCGCTACGAGGTGGGAGAGCACGAGCTCGACATCACCCGTGGCATCTTCTGGCGCAAGCGCTTTGTGATCCCCTTCATCCGCGTTCAGAACACAGACACCAAGCAGGGCCCCATCATGAGGGCCTTTGGCCTGGCGCAGGTCACGGTGGCCACTGCCGCCGGCAACCACGAGATCCCCGGCCTGCTGGTTGAGGATGCAGACGCCCTGCGCGACCTCATCGCCACCCAGGCCCGCTTGGCTCAGGAGGACCTGTGATGACCCCGGGTTCCCACAGCGTCCACCACAGCTACATATGGCTGGGCAGCCTCAGGATGTCGCTCATCCTGATCGTCTCGATCACGGTGAGCGTGATGGGCAGCGCGGGCGGGATGGTCATCGGCCTGATGACGGGGGAGGAGCTCGGTGCGCCCCTGTGGGTCATCCCCGCCATCATCGGCGGCGGGGTTGCGCTGTGCCTGCTCATCATCGGCATCGACTTCCTCGTCTACTGGCTTGCATGGAAGAACCTGCGCTATGAGCTGGGCCCCCAGGAGTTCAGCCTCTACAGCGGCGTGTTCTCTAAGAAGCGCAAACACGTGCCCTACCAGCGCATTCAGAGCGTCGACACGCGCGCCAGCCTCCTGCAGCGCCTCGTTGGCGTGGTGACCCTGGAACTCGACACCGCAGGCGGCTCGAGCAACGCGGCCATCCTGGTGCCCTACCTGCTCAAGAGCGATGCACTGGCCCTGCGCCACGAGCTCTTCGCCCGCAAGGCCGTGGTGCTGGCAGGCGGATTCATCGCCGAGGACGGCAGCTACCTCGATGCCAGCGGCCAGACGATCGCCGCCTCTCCCGGCGCTACCCCGGCAGGGGCTGCCGTTGCTGAAGAGGAAAACGTGCTCGACGAGCTCACAGGCGCCCTACAGGGTGCGAAGGGGGTCTTTGACACCGCGGTCTTTGCGGAACAGGAGGCACCCAGCTTCGAAACCGGGCTCACCAACAAGGAGCTGCTGCTCTCTGGTATCTCGGACATGCGCAACGTGCTCGGTGCGGTCATCTTGGGTCTGGCGGGCTTTGCCGCTGCGGTGCTCTCACTCGACTTCTTCTCTGACGCCTTGGCCGATTTCATCGAAGAACAGCTCGAAGGCGGGCTCGCCGCCCAGCTGGTGGCCGGTGCCATCGGCCCGAGCTTCTTCCTGCGCCTGCTCCTGCCCTTCCTGCTGTGCTTCATCGGGGCCATGCTCGTGATGAGCGCCCTGTCTGCGATCGGCAGCGTGCTGAGCTACGGCGGCTTCAAGGTGCGCCGCCGTGGCAGCCGCATCGAAGTCGAGCGCGGCCTGCTGCAGCACCGCACCCAGGGCGTGGACATAGACCGCGTGCAGCTCCTGCGCGTCGAGCACGGCTGGATCCGGCGCAAGCTCGGCTACTGCAAGGTCATGGTCGGCCGCATCGACAGCGTTGCCGGGGAGGACAACAACAACGGCAGCGCGGCTGCGGCGGCAAGCGAGGGCGTGGTGGTCCACCCCTTCCTGCGCACCGCAGACCTGCCCGCCTTCCTCGCGGGGCTGATCCCGGAGTTCGCCGGCGAGTGCACAGAGCAGGCCGCTCCCGCTGCCCGCGCCAAGGGCCGTGCGCTGCGCCGCCATGCGCTGCTCTTCAACTGGGGCTTCTGGACGCTGCTGTGCCTGCTTCTGTGCGCTGTTGCCCTGCTGGTGCTCGTAGGCGAGCTCTCCCCGCGTCATCTCGACCAGGCGGTGAGAGCGCTTCTCATGCTGTCCCCGCTGGCGCTTGTGCTGCTGGCGGTGATGGTGGTGGGGGCAGTGCGCGGCGCCAAGTGGCACGCGGGCTCGATCCTGCAGTACGGCGGCGGCTTTGTGCGCGTGGTCAACGAGGGCTTCACGCGCCGCGAGGTGCTGCTTCCGCGCTGCAAGGTGCAGTACAGCAGCGTGCGCGTCAATCCCTTCCAACAGCGCTTGGGGCTTGCCACCGCCAGCGTCACCACCGCCGCTGGGGTGGGCGGTGCGTCCGAGCGCATCTGGGACCTGGAGCTGGAGGACGCAGAGGCATTCCAGGAGCACCTGCGCCCCAAGCGCTGAGTACCGCGAGCCCCAGAGAAAGCGGAAGGCGCGCCTTGTGCATCCCAGGCGCGCCTTTTGTTTGACTGCTCTGGCGGTCTGACTCGCCAGAGCCCCTCTAGATATTCAGCGAATGAAAAGGGGATCACCAAAGGAGGGAAGATGGTGTAGTCATTCGCTGACCGCAGCCCCACCTTACAGAGGGGGCCTAAATGCTCGCTAAAAGCGATGTGTGGATTTTGTGGAGGAACAGCCAGCGGATGCTGTTGGCGCAGATGGAACTTTTACAAGATGAATCGGAAGCCGATGGTCGCCGGCTCGAGCATGGTGTAGACCTCCAGGCGGCCGCCGAGGTTCTCTGCGGTCTCCTTGGCAAGCGCCAGCCCGATGCCGTGCCCCAGCTTCTCTGAGCGCTCCGACTCCATGCGGTAGAAGCGCTCGAAGAGGCGCTCCGGGTCGACCTGCGCGGCCTTGGAGTAGCTGTTCTCCACGCGTATCAGCGCGCCCTTGCGGCCGCGCGATTCCAGGCTCACGCGCACGGTACCGCCCTCGTCGCAGTACTTGTTGGCGTTGTCCATGAGGATGAAGAGCACCTGCTTGACGCTGGCGGCGTCTGTCTTGCACACCACGCCCTGCTTGATGATGCCGTCTATGGTCAGGCCGCGGACCTGGCCGTCGCCCTTCCAGCTGACCACGGCGTCCTCGACGATCTTGGTGATGTCCGTGTCCTCGAGGTTGAGCACGCGTGCGCCCTCGTCAAGATGCGAGAGGACCACCATCTGGGTCACCAGCTCGCTGATGTCGCGGGCTTCTTGGCGGATGCCGTCAATCCACTCGCTGGGGCCGCGCTCCCATTCCTCCATGTCTGCGTCTGCCAGGATGAGCGTGAGCGGCGTTTTGAGCTCGTGGCTCGCGTTGCTGATAAAGCGCTTCTGGCGCTCGTAGGAGTCCTCGACGGGCTTGGTTGCAAAGCGCATGAGCTGGTACATGATGAGCAGCGAGATGAGGAGGAAGATCGCGGCTGCGACCATGAGCATCACGAAGAGGTCGCGGTCCCTCTCCTTGAAGAGCCGTCCGTCGATGAAGAGGACGTTGAGTGCATCCTCGTGCTCTTGGCACACCTTGTAACGGTAGCTGTCGATCCACCCCCGCGCAGAGCCGCCGTTCAGGGCCTGCTGGGCGTAGGCGAGCGCCTCTTGGCGGTCTACAGAGGCCACGTAGCGCACGTCGACTTCCTCGACCTCTCCCTGCAGGCTGTAGGTCACGTGGAAGAAGCGCGTTGAGTAAGGCGTCTCCTCGCTCAGGGGCGAGCTGACGCCTGCCGATGGCTGCTCGTCTTCTTCGAGCATGGGCTGGATCTCCTGCTCGGAGGGGAGCTCGCCGCCGTTTTGGCAGATTGCGTCTGCGAGGGTGTCGAGCATGGCGTTGGTGCGGTAGGTGGTGCCCCCGTAGATGCCCAGGGAGAGCCCCACGTAGACGAGCGCCAAGACGGCGGCCGAGGCCGCCATGATGCGGCGTCTAAGCCCCTTGAGCATGGTCTTCTTCGAGTATGTAGCCCGCCCCGCGCTCAAAGCGCACGCCAATGGGGGCCTTGAGCCCGGCTATCTTCTTGCGCAGGTTGGAGACCTGCACCCACACCACGCTGGTGTCAACTGCCTTCTCCCAGTTCCAGACCTGCATGAGTATGCGCTCGACCGGCACGATGGCGCCCGGGCGGGCCATGAGCATCTCCATGATCTGGAACTCCTTGCCGCCAAGCATAGCCTGCGCTCCCTCGTACTCGAGCTTATGGGACGAGCAGTCGAGCGTCACGCCTGCAAAGCTCAAGACCTGCGGCGAGAACGAGTCGCGCCTGCGCAGCATGGCGCGGACGCGCGCGGTGAACTCCGTCAGGTCGAAGGGCTTGGGCAGGTAGTCGTCTGCGCCGGCGTCCAAGCCGTCTACGCGCTGGCTCACCTCTGTGAGTGCCGAGAACAGCATCACCGGGCAGGTGAAGCCCTCTGCGCGTGCCGCCTTGAGCACCTCGAGGCCGTCTAGCTCCGGCATCATGATGTCCAGCAGCAGGCCGTCGTAGTCTGTGGAGCGCAGGTAATCCAGGGCCTTGGCCCCGTTCTCAACACCGTCGACGGTGTAGCCCTCGCGCTCCAGGACCTTTACCAATGTGGTGAGCAGACGCTCGTTGTCCTCTGCGATCAGAAGCTTCATCCAGGTCCCCTATCCTGGGCGCCAGCCAAGGAGCCGGCGCAGCTTTGCAACATTGCAGCAACTATAGACGATAACTCAATCTTGCACATGACAGAGCACTCCGCCGCGTCGCCGAGCG
>JBJEHM010000077.1:0-45185 GCA_051876075.1 Coriobacteriales bacterium | reverse complement strand
CCCCTGCGGCGGGGCTTGCACACGCAAGTTGCAAAACCCCGATGGCTATTTCCAGCAGGAAGTCCTCGCTCCATCGGCGCCTGCGTTCGGGCTCTGCTCCGCACTGCTCGCCCAGGGCGCCCGCCTGCCCTCGGGCTCGGAACCGTGCGATGTGGCATTTTTATCTTTTGGAGGATATAATCATCGCGTCTGAAAACCGGACCTGCGTTGCAGGGTGCTGCGCCCCTCCGTCGCCTAACACGGACGGGCCCGAGAGTGCGGTAGCCTGGCGCGCGTCCCAACGAGAGGAGATCCCATGATCGCCGAGTCCACCATCCAGTCAATCGTCGACGCCCTCAAGGCAGGGCAGACCCCTGCAGTCGACCCCGAGCTCGTACCCTGCTTCACCGCAGAGGCCCTCGAGCACTCCCCCATCATCAAACAGAAGCACCTGGCGCAGATCCTCGCCGGGCTCACGATGGACGACGTCCCCGCGCTGGAGCGCGCCATCGCCAGCCTCCGCGTCAACGACCAAGCCTGGCTCGGCTTCAAGATCGTCTACGACGCGCAAGCCTGCATGCGCCCGGACAACCAGTCCTTCGACATGGGCCCCTCTGAAGACGACAAGTCCACCCTCTTCTTCGCCAACGAGGCCAAAGACATCGTATGCAGCCGCCCTTGGAACAAGCGCGACCGCAAGCAGATGCTCGACTGCACCCGCGGCCCCTCCATGCACGTCGACCAGTTCGCCGGGGTGACCTGGTGCAGCGTGCCGCTGTTCAGCACCCAGCGCGTGGTGATCTACGGTGCCGGCGAGGTCTCGACCTTCATGGAGCGCTACTGCCACGACTGCGGCTTTGACACCTTGGTGATCGACGACGACCCGGCCTTCCTCACCGAGGAGCGCTTCCCGCTGAGCGAGAGGGTCTTTGTCAACGAGGATTGGTCCGACCTCTCCAAGATCGAGCTCACGGCAGACGACTGCTGCTGCGTTGTCTCCAGGGGCCACGTGCATGACATGGACGCCCTGATCCACGCCGTCAAGAGCCCCGCCTTCTACAAGGGCATGATGGGCAACCCGCACAAGAACGCCGACGTCATGGCCAATGCCGAGGCCCGCGGCTGCACCGCCAGGGACTGGGAGGACGTCTACGCACCCATCGGCGTCAAAATCGCCGACAAGACCCCGCAGGAGATCGCCATCTCCATCGTCGCCCAGCTCATCGACGTGCGCGGCAAGGCGCGCAAGGCCGCCGCAGCCCGCGCCGCCGAGCTCCTGGCACAGCAGGGCTAGAGCGGCGCCGATCAAACACAACGAGGCCCCGCTGCGAATCTGCAGCGGGGCCTCGGTCGTTCTGAGCCTTTGTATCCTCGGGGACCGGCTTAGGCTTGGCCCTCCTGGGGCTGCTCCTCACCCTCTGCGGGGAGCTGCTCTTCAGCCGGGGGCTCGGGGGCAGCCACGGTCTCAAAGTCCTTGCCGGGCTCCGTGATGGCGCTCACGGTGCACACGCCGTCTGCCTCGACGTAGCGGACCTTGATCTTCTCGCCCGCGCTCATGAACGGCAGCTCGTAGCTGATGCCCACCGCGGCGACGAAGATACTGTCCTGGCCCTTCATCTTGAAGTAGTAGTAGGTGGTGCCGTCCTTGACGACGCTCTCTATGGCATCGATGGTGCCAGTGAGCTCCTCGGCTCCCTCGATGTTGAGGTCGCTGGTGTCGACGTCGACTTCGGAGTCGCTGCCCAAGGCCGCAATGTAGTTGGTCTGGGCGGCGTCAACCGTGGAGCCGACGCCCACGATCTGGTAGCGCTGGACGTCGATGAAGGCGTACATCTTGACCAGGCCCGCGCCGTCCTTGAGAGACAGGAAGTAAGTGGGCCTGTCTGCGATGTTGAGGAGCAGCGGGCTGGTGGCGACATAGCTCATCTGCTGGACCTGGCCCTCTGCAGAGCGCATGGCGGAGGTCTCTGTTGCGCCGGCACAGGTATAGTACGTGGTGGCCTTGGTTCGCAGGTTGACCAGGACGAAGCCTACGAGCGACTCGTCGCTGTTGGCAGAGGTCATGCCCGTGTACATGTAGACGTCGTCATCGATGGCCAGGTAGTTGTAGCCGCTGGTGGAGCTGGTGCTCGGGTCGGAGCTGGAGTCAGAGGACTCGGAGCTGCTGAAGAGGCTGGGCGCGCTGGAACCGGTGGGCACGAGCACGCCGCTCTGGCCGATGAGGCTGTTCCAGAAGCCGCTGCGGTACTTGCCGTAGGAGCCGAGCTGGTCGTACACCAGGTCTGCGCTGAAGACCTTGTCGCACCACTGGGGGACGTCTGCCAAAGCGTAGAAGGCGCTCTCGCCCGTCACGGCGTCGACCAGGATGGCGCCGTCGTAGTCCTTGCCGCCAAAGAGCATGATGCGGTAGTTGACAGTGGGCACGATCCAGTAGGGGTGGCCGCTGTCGTCGATCTCGAAGGCGGCCTCGCCAAAGATCTTGGTGGGGAACTGGAAGCGCACGTGGCGGTACAGGTAGTTGTTGAAGTGCTCGGCCGTGGAGTAGTGCATGTACTCGCCTTCTGGCAGGCGGACGAGCTGGGTCTCCTGGGTCACCATGTTGACGGTGACGTAGCCGGGCAGGCCGTTGCGGGTGTTGGTGATCCACTTGATGATGTCAGCGTACTTGAGGGAGCTCACGCGGTACGGGGTCTCCTTGTAGCTGATCTGGGTGTATGCGCTGGAGGACTCGTCCACGGCGTACTGGGAGACGAGGTCGCTCATCTCGCCGATGGTGCGGCTGCCCAGGCGCACCGCGGTGGAGCGGTCGACCACAGGGACGCTGTTCATGGAGATCTCTGCGATGTCCTCGGAGAACTCGCCGTCTTGGACGTCGAGCAGCTGCGAGTAAGCCTTGGCGTTGAAGAAGGGGCCGGAGATGATACCGCCCACCACCAGAGCCAGGGCGCACACCGCCAGGATGCCACCCGCCGCAAGCAGGCCGGCCTTGCCTCGTGCGCGGCCCGCATCGCGCTCGGCCTTCTTGGCGGCCTTGGCCGCCTCCTTCTGGGCCTTTGCGGCCTCCTTCTCCTCTGGGGTCTTGCGCGTTGCACCGGCCTTGAGGGTGTCTCCCAGGTCCTCGAAGAAGTCCTGGATGTCCAAGATCATGCCGCTCACGCCGTCGCTTGCGCGCGGGATGGCGAAGAGCACCGTGACGATGATCACGCAGTAGATGACGAACCACCAAAAGCCCGTGCTGTGGATGTTCATCGCCGGGATGGTGGCGTAGTACAAGATGGCGATGATGATGATCGAGAGAATGGCGGGAATGCCGTATTTCTTCATCGTCTCTCCTTACTGGTCGGGATGCTTGCTAGGAAAAGCTCTGAACGAAGTGAGCCAGGATCGCCGCAGAGGTGGGGGTGCAGAGCTCTCCCTCCAGGCGCTGTTCTGCCACGGGGATCTTGTGGTCCTCGAGGATGATCTTGGTTGCCGGGGCGGGGATGTCGAGCACGCCGTGGGAGCACTCGACCGTGCCGCTGCCCACCTGGACGGGACTGCAGCTCACATGCTCGGGGGCGAGCAGCTCGAAGGCGGTGCAGATACCCAGGATCTCCCTCACGGTCATGCCCTTGCCCACCTCGTGGAAGTGGGCTTCCTCAACAGGGCAGCCGTGGGCCTTGGCCTCCGCTGCCGCGAGGATGCGGTAGATGGCGAGGGTGTTCTCCTTGGCGTAGCTGCCCGCAACGGTGAGCTCGAGCGCCTGCTCGATCTGCTCAACGGTGCTCAGCTGCTGCTCCATGCGGATGCTGTTGTCACCGACGATGCGGCCCACCTTGCCGCGCTCTACGTCGTTGGGCAGCGAGCTGATGAGGGTCGCGAAGATGCGCTTGCGCGTTGCGTCCTCCTCGAGCTCGAAGCGGATGTCTGCCACGTTTATCTCCTAACTGCCGGCCGTTCTGCACTCGTGCCCTGAGTGTAGCCCATGCCCGCTGCAGGGCAGCGCCGCAAGGGGCTTACGCAACCGTCTTGTTGCCCGCAGCGCGCCGCCGCACGGCCCTAGTAGACGAACACGGGGATGTTGAGTTCGACGAGGTCGTAGAGCTCGACGATGGACTCATTGGCCAAGCGGATGCAGCCATGGCTGCCGGGGTAGCCCAACTGGCCGAGGTTGGTGGTGCCGTGGATGTAGATGCCGCCGCCGCAGCTAAGCGCCAGGGCGCGCAGACCCAGGGGGTTGGTGGGGCCGGGGGCTATGACCTCGGGCATCTCGGAGGACCAGTCGCTGTGGGGGTTGTACCACGAGGGGCTGGGGTCCTTGTAGCTCAGCGTCCAGTCGCCCTGGGGGGTCTCGTAGCCGGCCATACCCGGGGTGCAGGGGTAGTCCTTGGCCACGGTGCCCGCCACGTAGAAGTAGAGGTGGCATTGCTGGAGGTCGACGAAGATAGCCTGCCCCACCTTGGTGACAGCAGGGTTGGTGGTGACGACAACAGCATCGACCTGCGTCTGGCCGCTCTGGGATGCCTCGAGCACAGCGCTTGTGGTGGCGTCGACGTCGATCTGGAAGCCCTGGCGTGCCTTGACCGTCTTGACCTTGCGCTTCTCTTGGTCAAAGCGGTAGCCGGCATCGCACACCTCGACGTCGACCTCTCGCGCGATCGCCTGGATCTTGGAGCGCACGCGGTCCTCGTTGAGCGCGCACACGGTGACCAGCTCCTGGCGCTGGGGCTCGGGCGCCAGGCCCACCAGGCCCAGGGCGCGGTTGAGGCAGCGCTGGAGCATGTTGGGCTCGATGGTGCCCATGGCGGCACTCACGGTTGCGTCGACGTTCACGTCGCCCAGCTTGGGATACTCCAAGCCGATCTGCTGCTCTTCAGAGACCACGAGCACCGCGCTGCCGGCCGTGCCTGCGAGGATGTGGCGGTTGACCACAGAGCGCACCTCTGCAGCCGTGAAGCCGGAGATGTCGTCTCCGTCGAGCGTGACGTTGGCGGGCACGTGACAGGAGGCGTTGCGGGAGTCGTCCCAGGCAAGCCATCCGGCAAAGCCGCCGAGCACCACGACGACGGTCAAGAGCATGCCGAGCGCGATGTTGCGCAGGGTGTGACGCTCTGGCAGGGGCTCGACGTCGTCTTGGGGAGCCTCCTGTGCAGCGGTGGGCATGGGACCCGCGGCACCCAGCGGATCGCGCGGGGCAAAGGGGTCTTCTTCTTGCGCGGGCTCGCTGGCAACATCCTTCGAGGTGGGCGCGGGCATGCAGAGCGTCTCTGCCTCTGTGCCGCTGCCCAACACCTGGGTGGGGCATGCGTCTGCGGGCAGCGCCTGGGTGAGACCGGGGTCCTGGTCAACCGGGTCCATCTTGACAGTGGGTTCGTTGTTGCGTGCTTCGTTTTCCAAGGTGGTTCCCTCATGTGCGCTCGTGCAAGGTTTCCCAGCTGCAGCTGGGCAGAGCCATCCTAACACCTTGGCGCCGCCCCAATCATTAAGCTTGGGTGGCAACCGCAGGAAGCGCGTTGGAAGGGAAGGCGCTACGCCCTGCGCTTGAGCTGCGGATTGGCAGCGTAGAAGCGCTCCTTGTCCTCGTACATGCTCTTGTCAGCCCTGCTGAAGGTGTCCTCGCAGCTCGCATCGGCCTCTGGCTCGTACAGAGCGCAACCGCAGGAGATATAGCCCTCGGCAAAGTCAAGCGTGCCCGTGCCCGCCTTCTGCGCCATGGCCTCCCTGAAGTCCGCGACGAGCTTTTCGGCAACCTGCGCCGTGCGCTTCTCTATGAAGAGC
Organism: Coriobacteriales bacterium; assembly: GCA_051876075.1. Taxonomy (GTDB): domain Bacteria; phylum Actinomycetota; class Coriobacteriia; order Coriobacteriales; family QAMH01; genus W2P13-069. The sequence goes on along the minus strand of JBJEHM010000077.1, from coordinate 39,449 downwards.
GCGAACTCGTCGCCGCCGATGCGGTAGATGTCGACACCGGCGAACGCCATGGCTATCTCCTTGCAGCTGTTGGCGATGAGCTTGTCGCCAGCTGCGTGGCCAGCGCTGTCATTGACCGCCTTCAGGCCGTTGACGTCGAACACAACCATGGCAAAGGCAGGGTGCTTGCCAGAGCGCATGGCGTCGTTCAGCTCGTCGCAGCGCTCGAGGAAGGCGTTCCTGTTGCGCGCGCCCGTGAGCGCATCAGTGCGCGATGCGCTGATGACGCGGTTCACCATGCCGGTCAGCACGAGTATGACGAGCGCGCTCACCCCGATCGCCACGAGCACCACCGTGAGGGTCAGCTGGTTGCTGGTGCCGTAGAGCTCGGCATCGGGCACTACCAGCACGAGGAACATGCCGTTGCTCAGCATGTGCGACGCCGTAACGCAGAGCTGCTGGCGATCCATGAAGGACGAGAACACATAGTCGTCCTGCACGGCGGTAATCTGCCCAACCGTCTCGGCGGGGAGCTCGAGCTCGTGGTCCCCGCTGAAGACGAGGGAGCCGTTGCTGTCCATCAGGGCCGCAAAGCCGCTGTCGAACACTGAGATGCGGCCGACTTCCCTGCTCAAAGCGGCAAAGTCGAGGTCGAGCCCCACCACGCCGACAAGCTCCCCGCCGATGTAGAGGGGCCTCGAATACGACACGGTGAGCACACCGTTGCGGGGGTTGACGTAGGGGTCGGTCCAGACCGCCCTGCCTTCCTCCACCGGGAGCCAGTACCAGCCCACGTTCTGCACATCGGAGGAATCGTAGGCAGACAGGTCGGTAGGCTCCAGGTACTGCGGTTTCTCCCCCGCAGAGTTGCGGCTGATGAAGAAGCCCTCTGTGGGGCCCGCAATGCTAGGCTCCATCCTGAAGTACGAGGTGACGACGTCGTCGTTGTTCGCGGTGATGGAGTAGGCGACGCTCCCGAGGTCTTCGATGAAGTGCGCGCGGAAGACATCGTCCCGCAGCTCACCGGCAGACTCGAGCCGGGCCTCACAGCAGTCCGCGAGGGTCCCGACCAGCTCCTCGACCTTGTCAAAGCGGCTGTTCAGGGACTCGACGCCTTCGCTGCAGTAATGCAGGAGCATCTCGTGGTTGTTCTCCTCCGTGACGTTCCTGAAGCTGGCCACCGCGATGGTGCCGATTGTGAGGGACGCGATGACGATGCCCAAGACGATGAGCGTGACCAGGCTATTCTTGGTGCCCTTCATCGCACACCTCCCCTGCCGGCTCTGCGAGGCCCGCACCCTGCTGCCTCCATGCGCACAGTGCCTGGGTGTCTTGGATGGCCTCTGCCACCCGCTTGTCCAACGATGCGTCGTATTGGGCTTTCTGATGCCTCAGGTACAGGAGGAGCAGCACGACAGTGATGCCGATGTTGACGAGGGACAAACCATAGAAGACGAACTGCCCCAGGATGCACACCGCAAAGACCCCCACGCAGAGGGCGATCGTGGTGCGTGCGGTCTTGCTGAGCTGGGCCCTACACGCCCACAGCCTCACCACGCAGGCGAACACCACCGCAGCGCCCACAGCAAACGATATCCAGATGCCGCTGCCGCGCTGGTAATGGTTGGTGCTGTCAAAGCTGTAGTAGAGCCCGGTGAACTGCGTGATGATCAGGCAAGCCAGTCCAAGTGCCAGAAATCCGCAGGCGACGCGCTCCCACCAAGCTCGCAGGCGCGGGCCGCCGCCGGTGAGCTGTCTCACATAGCAGGCGAAGAGGCCCAATAGCAGGTACTCAAGGACATACAGGGAGAAGTTGCTCACGCGCGTCATGGCGAGCCCGATGGGGCTTTGGTCTCCCCTGTAGATGTACGCGAGGGCATCGCAGCTCAGGAGCAAGACGTTGACCAGGAGCATCCTCCACAGGCACTTGCCAACCTCGTCCCTGTCCCTGAACGTATGGCCGCCCAGCAAGAGGCATATGATGATGCTGATGATGCATCCCCATATCTCAAAGCTGATCTGGAAAATGTTGACGGTGGACATGCTGCCTGCCTCGCTCCTTCCAAGAGCCTACGCTAACACAGCTCCCAGGCTTGCTGCCGCGCGTTTTCAGTTTCTGTCCAAGATGCAGACGGTCTCCACATGGTAGGTCTGAGGGAAGAGGTCGACAGGCTGCACACTGCAGATGCTGTAGCGGCCGTCTGTGAGCACCGCCTTGAGGTCGCGTGCGAGCGTGGTGGGGTCGCAGCTCACGTAGGCGATGCGGCGCGCCCGGGTGTCGAGCAGCGCCTTGAGCGCCTCTGGGGCCAGCCCCGCGCGGGGAGGGTCGACTACGGCGACGTCTGCATAGCCCAGCTCGGGGAGCTCACGGCCCACGTCGCCACCGATGACCTCGGCAAAGAGCCCGTTGCGCTCCAGGTTGTAGCGCAGGTCGCGCACGGAGCTGCCCGCGCTTTCCACCGCCACCACGTCGTGAGAGGCCTGCGCCAGGGGCAGGGTGAAGGTGCCGGCGCCGGAGTAGAGGTCCAAGGCGATGTCGCTGCCGTCGGGTTCCAGGCCCTCCATCACAAGGCGCACCAGCTCCTCTGCGCCGTGGGTGTTCACCTGGAAGAAGCTCGGGGCGGTGAGGCGCATGGTGAGGCCGCCCACCTCCTCGGTCCACGCACCGCGGCCGGCGAGGCTCTCCACGCCCGTTACCTTGCGGGCCTTTGTCTTGGTGTCGTCCTTGAGGAGCACGCGCACGATGCTGGGCTTCTTGGCGGGCAGGGCGTCTGTGAGCACCTTGGCGGCCTGAGCACGCGGAAAGCGCCCCGTGCGGGTCCACACGGCCACCTCGACGTCTCCCGTCCGGGCAGATACGCGCAGGCCCACGCGCTCGATGCCCAGGTCCTCGCCCTGCTGCAGGTAGCGCAGCGAGCCCGTAAGGGCCTTGGGCGCCTTGAGGTAGCTCTTGGCAGCCAGATAGCAGCTGGCCAGCGGGTCAAAGCTGCCCGCCGCAGCATGGGCCCCCAGGCTGAAGCGCCCAGCGACGTCTTGGCCCACCTGGAACTCCACCTTGTTGCGGTAGTGCCACTGCTTCTTGCTGGGGATGCAGGGCTGCACCAGGGCCTCTGCCCGCTCCTCGTCCATCTTGGCAACGCGGATGAGGGCGTCTGCCACGGCACGGCGCTTCCAGTACAGCTGCTGCTCGTATTCCACATGGGCCCAGGGGCAGCCACCGCAGCGGCCGGTGCAGGCCTCCTGGCAGGGCGCAGTGCAGCGGTGGGGAGACGCCTCGAGCAGCTCCTCGACCACGGCGCGCGCATAGCGCTCCTTGGTTTCCTTGATGCCTGCCAAGACGGTGTCTCCCGGGCAGGTCCCGGGGATAAAGACCGCCTGCCCGCTGGCAAGCCGGCCAACGCCGTCTCCGCCGTAGGCAAGGGATTGGATGCGAATCTCCTCGGTGATCATCAAGGCTCCTCGGTACGTCGAATCATGTGCAGCCCAACAGTGTAGCAGCGCCCTGCTTGCGAACATGCGCTCACATTCGCGCTGAGGGAATGAAAAAGGGGGCCCAGCGGACCCCCTTGCAGTGCGAGTTGCGCGCCTCTACAGGGAGAGGGCATCAACAGCGCAGGAGCTGACGCAGGCGCCGCACTCGCAGCAGATGTCCTCGTCAACAACGGCGACGTCCTCGACGGTGATGGCGTCGAGGGGGCAAGCGGTCTCGCATGCGGCGCAGGCGATGCATGCATCGGTGTCGATATTCACAGCCATGGGAATCCTCCAAGATTCGGTTTGCCTTCTCTGCCCCTGAACCTTACCCCATGCCCCCTAGCGCTTGGGTTTGGGCGTGGCAACGCTCGGCAAGCGGCGCGCAACCGCACAGCCCGCGCCGGCAGCGCTGTTGATCAGCTGCGAGCCAGGGGGAGCGTGACAGTGAACACGGTGCCGTCTTCCCCGGATTCTGCCGCGATGCCGCCCTTGCACAGCTCTGCCGTCGCCTTGGCAATCGCCAGGCCCAGGCCAAAGCTCGCGCTCTCCCCGCTTTGGGCGCGCGACCTGTCAGAGCGGTAGAAGCGCTCGAAGACATGGGGAAGGTCCTGCGCGGGGATGGGCTCGCCGCCGTTGCGCACCGCCAGCACCGCGCTGCCATGCTGGCGCTTGAGGCTGACGCCGATGGGCTGCCCGTAGCCTGCGCCGTACTTGCAGGCGTTCTCCAGCAGCGTCTTGAGCATGCCCTCGAGCTTGTCCGGCAGGCCCATGACCTCGACCTGCGGCTCTATGTCCTCCTCGATCATCAGCCCGCGCTCGAAGGCAGCCGCTTCAAACTGCAGCACCGCGCGTTGGGTGAGCTGGCTCAAGTCGACGCGGCACAGGGAAGGGGGCTCGTCTTGCTTGGCATCTGCCTGCGCCAGGGCCAGCAGGTCCTCTGTGAGGTGCCTCATGCGCTCGGCCTCGCTGGAGATGCCCTCGAGCCACTTGCCCTGCTCGCCCACGGTCTTGTCCGGGTCCTGGACGAGGATGGCGGTGTCTGCCAGGATCACCGTGAGGGGTGTCTTGAGCTCGTGGCTGGCATCTGCGATGAAGCGCTGCTGGTTTGCCCAGGCCTCTGCCACGGGTTTTGCGGCATAGCGCGAGAGAAAGACGGTGATGGCGAACAGGGCGAGCATGAGCAGCACCCATGCGCCTGCCAGGGTCAGGCCAAGGCGGTGCACAGAGGACTCGAAGGAACTGCCGTCCACAAAGGCAACGCGGTAGCCGAGCTTGCCGGGCTGCACCTTGAAGTAGAGCGAGGAAGAGGAGATGCGACCCTTGGCGTAGCCGTTGGCGTCGAGCTGCGTCAGGGCGGCAGAGACGGCGCTTTGGAGCAGCTCCGCGCTCATCTGCGTGCTCTGGCCGGAATCTGCGTAGATAGAGCCGTCCCAGGTGACCGTCACGCTGTGCGAGGGCAGCCAGTTGCCGCGCGAGTCGCTGCCGCCCAGGTAGGGCAGCTCGGTGTAGCTGCCGCCGTAGTTCAGCGCGTTGTCGAGCGTCTGGTCAACAGAGCTCCGGAGGTTGCTGTAGGTGAGTACCCCCAGTGCGGCAAACGCAACGGCAGAGACCACGAGCACCAGGGCCATGGTGATGGCGACGAACCTTCTCTGAAAGCGCTTGAGCATCTAGGCTGCATCCTCCAAGCGGTAGCCCATCATGCGCTGGGTGACGATCTGCACCGTGGAGCCCAGGAACTTCAGCTTCTTGCGCAGGAAGGAGATATAGGCCTCGACGTTGTTCTCCTCTGCGGAGTCCGCGCCCCACACGCGCGCGATGATGGTCTCCTTGGAGACGGTGACGCGGGCGTTGCTCATGAGCAGGCGCAGGACCTCGAACTCCTTGAACGAGAGGTGGACCGGCTCCCCGCCGTTGCAGCTGAGGTCGCAGGTGGAGAGGTTGAGGACGAGGTCGCCCACTCGCAGCTCGTCCATGACCACCTCGCCCTGCCGGCGCGTGAGGGCGCGCAGGCGGGCCAGCAGCTCGATGGGCTGGAAGGGCTTGGTCATGTAGTCGTCTGCGCCGGCGTCGAGCCCGGTCACCTTGTCCATGGTGGCAGTGCGGGCCGTGAGCATGATGGTGGGTGTGCTCACCCCTGCCGCGCGTGCCTGGCGCACCACGTCAAAGCCGCTCATCCCCGGCAGCATGACGTCGCAGATGAAGGCGTCGTAGTGCGCGCCGGTGACATAAGCCAGGGCGTCTGCGCCGTTGTAGACGACGTCGACCACATAGCGCTCCCGCCTCAGGATCTGGGCCAGGGCATCTGCCAGGCCGCGCTCGTCTTCTGCGATGAGGATGTTCATGAGCCCTCCTTGCCGTGCCTATGCCCAGACTATAGGACAGCGGGCTGAAAGGGAACTGAAAGGCGCGCCGGCGTGTGCGCGCGGAAAGCCGGCAGGCTCTAGAGGAAGAGCATCATCAGGCCGTAGGAGCCCACACCCACCACGATGCACAGCACCAGCGACTTGCGCAGGTAGCCCACGATCATGGTGAGGGCGGCGGCTGCCAAGGGCATGAGCCCCTGCACCAGGCCCGCGTCGAACATCCCGGGAGAGAAGAGGTCGTTGGCAACCAGCGCGGCAAAGGCCGCGGGAGGGATGAGGTTGAGCGCGCGGACAAGGCCGTCTGGCAGGGTGCGGCCCTTGAGCGCCAGCAGCGGCACGCAGCGGCACAGCAGCATTGTGACCAGGCAGCACAGGTAGATGATGAGGAAGGACTCGAGGCTCATCTACGCCTCCTCTCCCGCGCCAGAGCGCAGCGCAAAAGTGGAGAAGAAGTAGCCCACCAGCACGCCCGTCACCGCGCCCAAAAGGATGGCCGCCCCGCTCAGGCCCACGAGCTTGCAGACGATGACGCCCGCAGCCGCGGTGAGCATGGTCACCAGGTGCACGGCGTTGACCTTCTGCATGCAGAGCAGGCAGATGAAGATGGCCGTCATGGCAAAGGACGCCAGCGCCGTGGGAACAGAGACCAAGCTGCCCAGCACAACGCCAGAGACGTTGGCCAGCGCCCAGGTGGTCATGGAGCAGAGGTTGACGACGGTGGCGCGCTGCACGTCCCAGCCGCCGTTTTGGAAGTGCGCGAGGTTCACGCCAAAGCTCTCGTCTGTGACCGTGGCAGAGAACAGGAAGGCCAGGCGCTTGCTGCAGCCCGTGCAGAACTGAGAGAGCGAGGCGCTGTAGAGGGTCTGGCGGGTGTTCACCAGGCTGACGCTGGCGATGATGGAAAGCGGGCTTGCCGCGGCAAGCCACATGTTGGGGATCATGTACTGCCCGGCGCCCGAGTAGAAGGTCATGGACATGACAAAGGACTCCAGGGCGTTGATGCCCGCCTGCTGGCACAGCAAGCCGCAGGGCAAACCCAAAACGATATACCCTGCGATGATGGGCAGGGCCGCCTTGAAACCGTCTTTTAACACGCTCATGTTCATAAGGCGGTATCTTGCCACGCTCCCCAAGCCGCTGCAAGGGCCCTGGGGGTGCTGGGCGGTGACGGGGGCCGTGGGCGAACAGTGCTGCGCGCCCGAGCCGCGCTTCCGGCGCCGCCCAGCACTTGCGAGTACTCTTTGCCCCGATTGTCCTATCATGGTGTCCAAATGCACGCGAACGCCCCCAACCGCACCTGCAAGGAGTGATACCCGTGAAGTTCATCGTCGCCAAGGACTACGAGGAGATGAGCCGCAAGGCAGCAGACGTCATCGCCCAGCTCGTCGCCGCCAAGCCCAACTGCACCCTGGGCCTGGCAACCGGCTCCACCCCAGAGGGCCTCTACGCCCAGCTCGTCAAGGACTATCAGGCGGGCAAGATCAGCTTCAAGGACGTGAGCACCTACAACCTCGACGAGTACCGCGGCCTGGCCAACGACCACCCGCAGAGCTACCACTACTTTATGGAGCAGCACCTCTTCAACCATGTGGACATCGACATGGCGGCAACCCACGTGCCCGACGGCTCCAACCCAGACGCCGCAGCCGCCTGCGCAGACTACGAGACAGCCATCAAGGCAAGCGGCGGCGTCGACCTGCAGCTGCTGGGCCTGGGTCACAACGGCCACATCGGCTTCAACGAGCCGGCAGACGAGTTCGCCAAGGAGACCAACTGCGTCACGCTGACCACCTCCACCATCGAGGCCAACAGCCGCCTCTTCGACCACATCGACGAGGTCCCCACCCAGGCCTACACCATGGGCATCGGCACCATCATGCGCGCCGCCAAGATCTTGGTCGTCGCCAACGGGCAGAGTAAGGCGCAGATCGTGAGGGACGCCTTCTTCGGCCCCGTCACGCCGCAGGTCCCCGCCTCCATCCTGCAGTTCCACCCGGACGTCACCGTCATCGTCGACCAAGAGGCCGCTTCGCTCTGCAAGTAGGGCCTGGCAAGCACGCCCGAGCCCTCCGAGCGAGGGGCGCCGGGGTGTGAGCAGGACCTTAGCGGAGCAGATTCGCCAAAAACGCGCCGCGGGAGCGAGGACTGTCTGAGCGAGCGCAGCGAGCGAGTTCCGCAGCTGCGGTGTGTTTTTGGCGAATCGGGTGCGCAGCGTCGTCCAGCTCGCACCCCGGCGCCCCTCGCTCGGAGGGCTCACCCCTGCAAGTGGAAAGGTACCCACCATGAGAATCACCAATGGCCGCGTCTTCAATGGAACCTGCTTCACTGAGGGCGATGTCTTCATCAACGGGGGCGTCTTTGTTGACGAGGCCGCGTATGCCGACGACGGCGTTGTGCTCGACGCAGCCGGCATGGTCGTCGCACCCGGCCTCATCGACCTGCACTTCCACGGGGCGCTGGGCTTCGACTTCTGCGACGGCACCCCCCAGGCGCTCGCCGCGATCGCCGCGTACGAGGCCGCCCAGGGCGTGACCTCCATCTGCCCGGCCACCATGACCTTCACCGAGGAGACCCTCCTGCCCATCATGGCAAACGCCGCCGCCTTCACGCCGGCCGCCAACCAAGCCAGCCTTGTGGGCATCAACATGGAGGGCCCCTTCATCAGCCCCAACAAGGTGGGCGCCCAAAACCCCCTCTACGTGCAGCAGGCAGACGGCAACATGCTCGCGCGGCTGCAGGAGGCAAGCGGTGGGCTCATCAAGCTGGTCGACATCGCGCCAGAAGAACCCGGCGCCCTGGAGTTCATACAGCAGGAACACGGGCGCGTGCGCGTCTCCGTGGCCCACAGCTGCGCTGACTACGACGCAGCGCGCGCTGCCTTCGAGGCCGGCGCACGCCACGTCACCCACCTCTTCAACGCTATGCCGGGGCTGCACCACCGCAAGCCCGGCCCCATAGCCGCGGCAGCCGAGCGCAACGACGTCACCCCAGAGATCATCTGCGATGGCGTCCACATCCACCCGGCCATGGTGCGCCTGGCCTTCGCGCTCTTTGGCCCGCAGCGCATGATCCTCATCAGCGACACCATGGAGGCAGCGGGTCTCGAAGACGGCGAATACTCGCTTGGCGGGCAGCCCGTCACCGTGCGCGGCAACCACGCCACCCTCCACGATGGCACGCTGGCGGGCTCCAACACCAACCTCGCCCTGTGCTTGGGCACCGCGGTGAGGGAGATGGGCATCCCCCTGGAGCACGCCCTGAGGGCAGCAAGCTACAACCCCGCCTGCGCGCTGGGCATCCAGGGCAGCAAGGGCTCCATCGCCCCCGGCAAGGATGCGGACTGCATACTCCTTAACAGCGAGGCCCGCGTTCAGCGCGTCATCCTGCGCGGCCAGCCCCTCTAAGCGCGTCAAGAAGAGCCCGGCACCCTCAAAAGGATGCCGGGCTCTCATGCGTTTGGCAGCACTTAACGTGGCAGGGCTGCCCGCTAGCTGATGGCCTTCACAAACCAGCTGGTAATGCTGGTGGGATGAGTTATGCCCGTGCCGACCACCACTGCCCACGCGCCTGCGTCCATGGCCTTCTTCGCGTCTTCTGGAACATGGACGCGGCCCTCGCAGATGATGGGCTTGTCGGGGAACTCAGCCACCGCCTGGGCGATGAGCTCGGTGTTGGGACCGTCTGCCATGCCGCAGTCGATCGCCGCGCCGGGGTGGCTCAGCGTGGTGGAGCAGATGTCGACGCCCAGGGCAAACGCATTGCGGATGTCTTCGATGGTGGCGCAGTCGGCCATGATGATGGTCTCTCCCTTAAGGCCCTCCACGGTGTCTGCAAAGCTCTTGCCGTCCGGGCGGGGGCGGTCGGTGGCGTCGATGGCCACGATGTCTGCGCCGGCTGCAACGCAGGCCTTGGCGTGGCGCAGGGTCGGGGTGATGTAGACGCCTTCGTGCCCGTCCTTCCACAGGCCGATGACAGGCACCTCAACGCGGCCCTTGATCGCAGAGATGTCGGCCAGGCCCTGGCAGCGGATTGCCGCAGCGCCGCCCAGCTCGCAGGCGCGCGCCATCTGGGCCATGGTCTCTGGGTGGCGCAGGGGTTCTCCCGGGTAAGCCTGGCAGCTCACGATGAGCTTGCCCTTGAGCTGTTCGATGATGGGATGGGTCATGCTTGCATGCTCCTTGATCTGGCCGCAGGCGCCTAGGCGCCAAGGCTGTCCAACAGGTTCTCTGCCGCTCCGATGAGCGGCGCGTCCCCACCGAGGGTGGCGGGGATGATGGGCGTGTTCTTGAGGGGCTCAAGCGCCTGGGACGCATAGCCCTCCTCCAGCGCAGCACGCCACAGCGGCCCAGCGTTCACCACCGTGCCGGTGAGGACGATGGCCTCTGGGTCGAGGATGTTGGCCCAGCTGCCGCAGGCCTCGCCCAGGGCAAAGCCAGCCGCCTTGATCGTCTGAGCGGCGCGCTCGTCTCCGGCCTCTGCAAGCGCGGAGACCTGGGCACCCGTGACGCCGTGGTCGAAGGCATCGCTTGCCATGGAGACGCCCTGGTACAGCGCCCCGATGCCCGTGCCGCTGGTGACACCCTCAACATGGGCGCTGCCGCCGCACACGCAGTCCTGCCCGGCCGCCAGGGGGTGCAGGGTGTGGCCGATGTGGCCCGCCGCCCCGTGAAAGCCCCTCATGATCTTGCCATCCACTGCATACGCGCCGCCGATGCCGGTGCCCGCCGCCACAAACAGGCAGCTCGAAAGCCCCCTCGCTCCGCCCCAGCGCGTCTCTCCCAGTGCATGGCCGTGCACGTCGCCCATCGCCGCCGCCGGCAGGCCCAGGGCCTCCCCCACAGCCGCAGCCAGGGGCTGGCCTGTCCAGCCGGGCATGATGCCGTTGGCGTAGAGCACGCTGCCGTCGCGCGGGCTGATGCAGCCGGCAGCGGCGATACCAACGCCTGCCAGCTCAGCGCCAGCCGCCTGGCGCTGCATCTCCAGCGCCACGTCGATGACGCTCTGCAACACGGCCTCTCCGCCGCGCAGAGGCTCGGTGGGCACAGAGCAGCGCGCGGTTATCGAAGGCGCAGCGCCGTCTTCGCCATAGCGCACAAGCGCCCCGGCGATCTTGGTCCCGCCCAAGTCGATGGCGATCACAGTGCAGGGTCTCATCAGCCCTCCTCACAGGCAAACCCAACAGTCGCCGTCTAGGATACACAAAACAGCCCTCCGGAGAGGGCTGTCTGCTGTGCGGATATCTCTGCGCTTACAGGCGCGGGGCGGCGGCTACGTCCATGAGGCCGGCGCGCTTGAGGACGCGCACGATCTCGATCACGTCGTCGCCCACCAGCGGCTGGACGGGCTCGCGCATCTGGTTGGTGTTGAAGACGCCCATCTGCCACAGGGCGGTCTTGAAGGCGCCCACGCCTGCGCCAAAGCCCACAGTGGCCTGCACGCGGCGGGTGACGAACATCAGGCGGGCCAGGTAGTCCTGCTTCTCCTTGACGGTGTCCCAGTCCTTGGCCTGGTAGGCGTCCCACATCTCCACGTACTCGCGCGGGGCCAGGTTGGCCAGGCCGGGGACGGAGCCGTCCGCACCGCCCAGGTACGCGCCGTCGACGCAGACCTCGTGGCCGGTGAGCAGCTGCAGCGGGTGGCCGGCGTCCTCGTTCTCGAGCATCAGCCAGCGGAACTGCACGTCATCGCCAGAAGAGTCCTTGACGCCCGCCAGAACGCCGTCGTTGCCCAGGCGCACCAGCATGGTGGGGTCGAGCTTGGTGTGGACGCACACGGGCAGGTCGTAGGCGAACAGCGGCAACTCGGCGTGCTCGCGGATGACGCGGAAGTGGCGCTCGTTTTCCTTGGGGCCGCCCAGAGCATAGAAAGGGGCGGTGCAGACCAGGCCGTCGACGTCGTACTGCTGGGTACGCTTGACCTGCTTGATGACGCGCTCGGTCTCCATGTCGATGACGCCTGCCAGGACGGGCACGCGATGGTCGACGATGCGCACTGCCTCCTCCAGCAGCTGGAAGCGCTGGTCGTCGTTGAGGAAGGCTACCTCACCGCTGGAGCCAAGGAAGAACAGGCCGTGGACGCCGCCTTCGATCATGCGGTTGATGGAGCGCTCGAAGGCGGGCACGTCCAGCTCGCGGTTTGCATCGAGGGGCACGACGACCGGCGGGATAACGCCGTGGAACTTGGAATCTGCCATGAGGCGACCTCGTTTTTCTCTCGTTTGAGTTCATGGCGGCGCTGTTGCGCACGCCCGTAAAAGTATGACGCTGCGCTGCCCAAATGCAAGCGTGGCACGTGTTAATTCCCTGCTCCCAGGACCTCTTTACAGCGCGCTGTCCGCAATGCAGTGAGAACCGCAACTGCACGGGCGCTTGCGGGCTGCCTCTACCAGCGCGGCAGCCGTCTGCAAGCGCAGGGCGGTGCGGCGTGTGAGGGCTGCATCGCGCGGGTTGGAGGACAGGGCCAATCTGCCCGCGAGCTCGCGTGCACAGCGCTCGAGTGCGGTAGCGGCCTGCTCGAGCCCGGCAACGCTGCGCAGGGTCATGCAGTGTTCGTCCATAACAGCGCGCATGCCCTCTTCTGCTGGCAGTGCCGCCGGAGAAGCAACAGCGGTCCATGCGGGGAGCGAGCGCACACTCGCAGGGGAGGAACCTTCCGCAGCCCAGCGCGCAGCGGCCTGTCCCGCCTGCATACCAAAGACCAGGCAGTTTGCAGTGGAGAGCCCACCCAAGCGGTCTGCGCCGTGCATGCCGCCAGTGCACTCCCCAGCCGCATACAGGCCCGGCACACCCGTCCATGCACCGCTGTCGATGGCTATTCCGCCGTTGCTCGCATGCGCATAGAGGGCGATGCTCAGCGGGGCGCATGGGTCGAGCCCCAGATCGCGGCTCAGCCAGCTGTTGTAGACCTGCACAAAGTCCGGCAGCTGGGGCGGGAACTCCGGCACAAGCCGCAGCCCCTGCGGCCCGGCTTGCTCGATTGCAAGGTCGACAGCACGCGACTCAAGGCGCGAGGTGAAGGGGCCATAGCCGCTGCGCTGCTCCAACAGCCTGCGCGCCTCCTGTTCGCCGCCAAGGCGTTCGACAAGCTCCTGCGGCAGGCGCATGTACTTGAAGGTCTTCTCGTTGAACACCAGGCCCGAGCGCGGTCTCACCATGCCCGGCATGAACTGCATGAACTCCATGTTCACCAGGCGCGCACCGGCGTTTGCCGCCAGCGCCTGCGTGGTTGCACGGCAGTCGCCGCTCGAGAGCCGCCTGCTGAAGAGCGAGGCAGCGCCGCCGCCAGCCAAGACGAGCCCGCGGCATGCCAGCGGCAAGAAGCGGCCCTGCTCCTCGTCCCAGAAGACTGCCCCGCACACGGCGCCGTCTTCGTCCTTGAGTATGTCAAGAAGCTCCACGCTGCCGCGCTGTTCCACGCCCTGCTCCCGCAGGCGAACACCCAACACCTCCTTGAAGGAAGCACACTCCAACCCGCGCCAGCTGCGGTGCTTGTGGTCAAAGCAGGGTATGTACTCGCGTTGCGCGTCTGCGCCCTGGGCTGCACGGCGCAGACGCACGCCCCAGCCCTCAAGGCGCTGCACAGCGGGTTCGATGCCAGCCACAAAGCTCTCAACCAGCTGCGCGTCCACCTGCTGGCAGCCCACCTGTGCGATTGTGGCGGCAAGATCGGGGGCGTCTTCGTCATCTGCCGGCGCAATGAGGCCCAGGCCCCAGGTGCCGCGAAAGAAGCTCGACCCAGAGAACACCGGCCCGCTGCTTGCCAACAGCACGCGGCTCCCAGGGCGCTCCTCTGCTGCGCAGCTCGCCGCCACGCAGCCCGCGATACCACTCCCAACCACGATCACGTCGAACTCTGCACGCACGCCCGGCTTCCTCTCTCAACAAAACAGTCCCATAGTACGGCAAGGAGGCGGGTCCGTGCGTACCTGCCTCCCGCATTCGGGAAGTTGGCAGCTTTTCATTCGGGACTTTGGCCGATTTTCATTCGGGAAGTTGGCAAAGAAGCAACCAGTGGAGGCCTGTCGTCGCTGAACAACGAGCACGCTTGGTTGCAGCAAAAGAGGCGGGCCCATGCGGACCCGCCCCTTTGCGCTAGCGTTGAATACGCTTCCCTACTTGAAGCACTCCTCGCTGGGGTGCAGCAGGCTGGGCGCGGCGCCCAGCAGCAGCTTGGTGTAGGGGTCCTTGGGGTTCTCGAAGACGTCCTTGGCCTTGCCGCGCTCCACGATCACGCCCTTGTTCATGACGATGATGCGGTCTGAGATGTAGCGCACGGTGGAGATGTCATGGCTGATGAACACCATAGCCAGGTTGAGCTCCTTCTTCAGGTCCATCAGCAAGTTGAGGATCTGCGCGCGGACGGAAACGTCCAGCGCGGAGGTGGGCTCGTCGGCGATGATGGCCTCTGGGTTGAGCGCCAAAGCACGGGCGATTGCCACGCGCTGGCGCTGGCCACCGGACATCTGGCCGGGCAGGGCCTCAAGGCAGCTGGAGGGCAGGCCCACCAGGTGGATGAGCTCGCGGACGCGCTTCTCGCGCTCTTCAGGCGTGCCCACCTTGTGCACGACCATTGGATCGAGCAGCTGGTCGTGGACGCTCATGCGGGCGTTGAGGGCAGTTGCCGGGTCCTGGAACACCACGGAGAGCACGCGGCCGATGGTCTTGCGGTCTGCCGCAGTGCGGTTGGTGACGTCCTTGCCCTTGAAGTACACGTGGCCGCTGGTGGGCTTCTGCAGGCCGCAGAGCACGTTGGCGGTGGTGGACTTGCCGCAGCCGGACTCGCCCACGATGCCGATGGTCTCTCCCGGCATGAGCTTGATGCTCACGCCGCGAACTGCCTTCACCTTGTTGGGGTGCAGCAGGGAGCCGGTGCGGGTCTTGAAGGTGACGTGGATGTCGTCCAGGAAGATCAGGGGCTCGCCTGCGTCTGCCGGGGTGTCGTCTGGCACGGAGGTCTCCGGGACGGGGATGGCCTGCAGCTGCTCGCGGACATCGCGGCGGCCAGAGCGCTCCTCGGGGGCAGCGGTGGTCTTCTCTTCTGCCATTATTCCCTCCCCTCTGCCGGCACCAGCGGCTCAAGGCCGATGCGCTTGAGCTCGCTGTCAGGCAGCTCGGCGTAGTAGTGGTCCGTGCCCTTGAGGCGCTTGAGCATGGGCGGCACGTTGGAGACGGCGTCCGGGTGGCTCGAGCGCGGGCGGAAGCGATCGCCCTCGGGGAAGTCCTTGGGGCTGGGAACGGAGCCGGGCACCTGGTGCAGACGGTCTCCGCCGGCCTCGATGGAAAGCACAGAGCCCAGCAGGCCCCTGGTGTACTCGTGGACGGGGCCGCACATGATGTCGCGCACCGGACCCTGCTCCACAACCTGGCCTGCGTACATGACGGTGATGGAGTTGGCGACCTCTGCCACCAGGGCCAGGTCGTGGCTCACAAAGACCATCGCAAAGCCAAGCTCGTGCTGCAGGCGGTTGAGCAGGTCCACGACCTGCTTTTGCACGGTGACGTCGAGGGCGGTGGTGGGCTCGTCTGCGATGACGATCTTGGGGTCGCGGGTGAGCGCCATGGCGATGAGCACGCGCTGGCGCTGGCCGCCGGAAAGCTCATGCGGGTAGGAGCACAGCACACGGCTGGGATCCAGGCCCACCAACTCCAGGAGCTCCTCTGCCGTGCGGGTGCCGCCGCGGGAGGTGAGCTGCTTGAACTGGGCGCTGATGAGCATGGACGGGTTGAGCGAGGAGAGCGCGTCCTGGTAGACCATGGCGATCTCCTTGCCGCGCAGCTCGTTCATCGCCTTGGGGTCGAGGTCGAGCAGGTTCTGGCCGTTGTAGATGATCTGGCCGCTGATCTTGGCCTTGGGGTCCAGCAGGCCCATGATCGCCATGGACGAGATGGACTTGCCGCAGCCGGACTCGCCCACCAGGCCCATGGTCTGGCGCGGGCGCACCACAAAGCTCAGGTGGTCGACCACGTTGACGTCGCCGTGGCGGGGGAACTGGATGCAGAGGTCTTTGACCTCCAGGATGGGCGGCACGTCCGTGCGGGCCTCAAAGCGGTCCGTGCGGCGCGTCTCGACGTCCCTGAGCGCTGCCAAGCGGGCCTCCAGGGCCTCGGACTGAGCGGCGTAGGCCAGCTTGGGGTCGGCAACCAGGCGGTCTGCCTCGCGGTCGGAGGAGAGGTTGTCGTCAGCTGCCTGCAGCGGGGCGGCAGGAGGAGCCGCCATGGCGTCGGTAACACCCTCAGAGAGGATGTTGAGGCACAGGACGGTGATCATGATGAACAGGCCGGGGAACAGCGCCTGCCACCAGCGGCCAGAGAGCACGCCGGCGCGGGCGTCTGCCAGGATGTTGCCCCAAGTGGGTGTGGGCTCGGGAATGCCGGCAGAGATGAAGGCCAGGGAGGCCTCGAAGACGATAGCGTCTGCCACGCACACCACGGTGAAGACCAGGATGGGTGCCAGGCAGTTGCGCATCACGTGCTTCCACAGGATCCAAGGAGCGCGGGCGCCGTTGACCATGGCCGCGCGCACGTAATCCTGCCCGTACTCGGACATGATGTTGGCGCGGACGACACGCGCGATCTGCGGGGCGTAGAGGATGCCGATAGCCACGATGAGCGACGGGATGGAGGCGCCCATCACGATGACCACGGTGGCGGCAAGCGCGATGCCGGGGAAGGACATGATGACGTCCATGATGCGCATGATGACCTCAGAGATCCAAGTGCGGGTCACTGCGGCTAGGGCGCCGATGATGGCACCGAAGAACAGGGCGAACGCCGTGGATCCCAGGCCGATGAGCAGGGAGTAGCGTGCGCCGTACATAACGCGCGACATGACGTCGCGGCCCTTGTCATCGGTACCGAAGAGGAACTCGCCATTGGGGGCGAGACGCGCGGTGTAGATGGACAGGGGGTCGTAGGGGGCGATGAAGTTGGCGAGCACCGCCATCAAGACGATGAGCGTCAACACGATGAGGGAGATCTTGCCTCCTAAGCTCATGGCCTTGATGTGCCTGAGGCTGAGCTTCTTGCCGGAGGTGGACTCCATCTTCTGGGAGAGACCTTCTCTGAACTGTGCCATATGCCTACACCGTCCTGATTCGCGGGTCGATAAGGACGTACAGCATATCGACGATGATGTTGATGATGATGAAGGCCAGGGCCACAACCAAGACCACGCCCTGGATCAGCGTGATGTAGTTGGACTGGATGCCCTGGAGGATGAGCATGCCCATGCCGGGGAGGTTGAAGATGACCTCGATGACCACGGCGCCGCCGATGAGGTGGGCGATCTTGAGGCCCAAGACGGTGACGGGGCTGATGAGGGCGTTGCGCAGCACGTTCTTGGCAACGACCGTGCCCATGGGGATGCCAAAGCCGCGCGCCGTGCGAACGTAGTCCTTGTCAAGCTCCTCGACCATGGAGGTGCGGATGACGCGGATCATCTGGCCGGCAACGGGCACTGCCAGCGCAAAGGCGGGCAGGGCCATGCGAGCGCACCATCCGCCCGGGTCGCTGAAGAACGACGGCAGGGCACCAGATGCGGGCAACAGACCCAAGTTGCTCGAGAACACCAAGATCAGCAGCACGGCGAGCCAGAACGAGGGCATCGCCAGGCAGATGATCGAGAATATTCGTATGACCTGGTCTGGCCAGCGGTCCCTGTAGAGGGCCGATATCACGCCCAGCACCACCGACAGTATCAACGCGATGACCAAGCCGGCAAAGGTGAGCTCGAGGGTGACAGGCAGGGCCTGCCCGATCTTGTCGGCCACAGAAACCTTGGTGGCGCCGTAGACGCCCAGGTCACCGTGGCAGAGGTCGCCCAGGTAGCGGAAGTACTGCACAACGATCGGGTCGTCGAGGCCGTGCTCCTCTGTGTATTGCTGGACTTGCTCGGGGGTGGCGTTCTCTCCCAAAACCGAATACGCCTGGTTGATGGGAGAGAGCGAGGTGATGAAGAAGACCAGGATGGTCACGCCTATGACCATGATGGGCAGCGCGATGAGGCGCCTGCCGATCAATCTCACAAGATTGTTCACCACTCCTCCTTCCTAACGTGCAGCGCTGCCTGCCCCTGGCAGGCAGCTCGGGTATTGCAGAGGGGACACTGCACCGCGCAGCAGCCTCCTTGGCAGCTGCCGCGCGGCATGTCCCGCTGTTTGGCGCTCAAGAGAAAACAGGGGGCGGACCCAAAACGGATCCGTCCCCTGCTCTATGTGCTATCTGCGCCTCATTGAATCTAGGAGGCAGACTCCTCGGTGCAGCTGGCACCCAGGAAGTACAGGCCGGTGGTAGTGACGGGCTTGAAGCCGGCGATGAGGTTGGGCCACCAAGCGGTGGAGACCTGGCGGTGCATCAGCGGATACAGGGGCACCTGCTCGGCGATGAGGTCGAAGCACTGGTTGAAGAGCTCCTGCTGGGCGTCACCCGTGGCCTCGCGAGCCTGCTGCATGAGGTCCTGGAGCTTGTCGAAGGACTTCTTGTCAGACAGCTGCCAGAAGGTGCGGCCAGAGGTCCAGATGTTGTCGCCGTACCACCAAGACATCCAGAGGTCGGGGTCGTTGCCAAAGCAAGAGGGGTCGCCGGGGGACAGCAGGATGTCGTACTTGGCATCCTTGGGGTCGACCATCGTCGCCCAGTCGACTTCGCAGACGTTGAGGGTGACAGCGTTGTCGCCGAGGACGTCGTCCCAGTTCTCCTTGATCTGCGCGGCCAGGTCCTTGGGCCAGCGGTCGTTGACCATGAGCTCGAGCTTGAGGTCCTTGACACCGGCCTCCTCGAGCAGAGCCTTTGCCTTCTCGGGGTCGTAGGTGTAGACGGTGGCTGCCTGATGGTAGTTGGCATGGTTCTCGGGCAGGAAGCAGGTGAGAGCCTTTGCAAAGCCGGCAAGCTGGTTGTTGATCAGCTTCTCGACGTCGATTGCATAGAAGAGGGCCTGGCGGACGCGGTAGTCGTCGAAGGGCTTCTTGACGGTGTTGAACATCAGGAAGGCCAGGGAGAAGGAGTCCAGGGTCTCAACGGTGGCGCCGGACTGCTTGACGAGGTCGATGTTTGCAGCCGGGACGCTCTCCATGACCATGGCGGTCTGCTCAGTGAGGTACTGGGTGCGGGCGGTCTCGTCCGTGATGATGTCCCAGTGCATGGCAGCGGCGGTTGCGGGCTTGGAGCCGTTGTAGTTGGGGTTGGGCTCGAACTCGACTGCTCCACCAGCGTCGAAGTTGCAGGAGGTCATGACCCAGGGGCCGGTGCCCAGGAAGGTGCCCTTGTCCAGGTCCTCCTGCGGGGTGCTCTTGGGGAACACGCGGCAGGTGGCCAGGCGGCACTTGAGCAGGGACTCGGCAGGGTACTTGAGGGTGACGCACACGCCGTTGCCCTCTTCAGTGACCTTGTCGATAAAGCTCAGGAAGGGAGCGTAGAGAGCGTTCTCCATCTCGAGCTTGATGGCGTTGACGACGTCTGCCGGGGTGACCTCAGAGCCGTCGGAGTACTTGGCGCCTTCGCGCAGGGCGATGTGGTACTCGGTCTCGGAGATCTTCTCGGGCTCGCCGGCGGCCAGCGCGGGGTAGGTCTCGTAGGTGGTGTAGTCCAGGTCGTACAGGGCCTCGCAGGTATGGCAGTAGGCTGCCATGACCGCTGCAGCAGAGACGCCGACAGGGGTGTAGGAGTTGGACGTTGCGTAGCCGATGGCTGCAGTCAGGGTTCCACCCTCGACAGCCTTGCCCTCAGCTGCACCCTGCTCCTTGTTGCCGCCGCCACCGCAGCCACCAAGAGCCAGGACGATGGCGCCTGCTGCTGCAGTGCTTGCCGCGAGGAAGGTCCTGCGGCTCACGTTCATCTGTGCCATATGTTTCTCCAAATCATCCCGGTGGGCACAAGGCCCACAACGAAAGAAAGGCATCCTCGCACCCTCATCGCGAAGATGCCCTCATTTTGCACCAACTTGACCGCTTCTACACACGCGTTTTGCATCTCGGCAGCCGTTATTTAAAGCAGCCTCAGCAATGCATGGAGATTCTGTGGAGTTATGGTGCCGCACACAAGAACAGACCCCGCTCGATCGGGGTCCCAGCTGCAGTCACAGTGGAGCTCGCCCTACTTGACCATCGCCTCGAAGTCCTTGAGGTCCTGCTTGGTGATGGAGCGGGAATCGCAGAAGCGCTTGAACTGGTCGTTGGCCTTGCTCGCCTTGTTGACGTCGCTGCCGCCGAAGAAGAGGCCGGCAACCAGGGCGATCATGGGGATGAAGGTGAACAGGAGGTTGGTGAAGTTGATGCCGATGTTGAAGGCGCACAAGAAGAAGTAGAGGGCGCAGACGAAGACACCCGCACCAATGATGATCGCCGCCTTGCGCGCGTGCTTGTCTCGCTCGGCGCGGAGGTCGAGCGCCTCGCGGAGCTCGCGCTTGCGCTTCTTTCCCATGTGCTCTTGCATCGATCTCCCTCAGATTTCCCCAGATGCCATGTGCCAGATAAGTGTAGCAGCAGTTTTGCATGTTCACATATTCAACAAACGCAGCCTGGTGGGGCGTAGGAAAACAGCGCACTCGAGCATGCCGCCGCACCCCGTTGCGGCAGCCTCACAGCATGTGTGCATGCGCGCAGACAGCGCGGTTAGTGCGATAATCGGCAGAATCACCGCACATGAGAGGCTCCATGAAGAACACCCGCACAGCTCCAGACACAGACCAGCGCATCGCACCCCGGCAGCCGCGCTCCAGCGAGCAGGGCGATGCGCGCCACGCGACACAGCGCACGCACGTACTCGCCGCCGGGGCCGTCTGTGCCGTAGCAGCCTTGCTGCTTGCCGCAGGGCTGCTTGCAGGCCCACAGCTCCTGGGAGCGCAGCATGGTGTAGAAGGCGAACCCGGAATACAGCAGCAAGCACCCGCCGAGCCAGAGCGCGATGAGAGCGCTGCTGCCACCGCAGAGGGCAGCTCCCCCGCCACAGAGAGCACCCCGACAGCAGCTGCCGAGCAGAGCGGGGCGGGCTCCCAAACGCAGCAGGGCTCATCCGCAAACGCCGGAGCCGTTGCGGAGGGCGGCGGTGCGAACAGCGGCTCCGCAGGCAGCGGCAACGCGCAATCGGGCGGCTCTTCCAGCAGCAAGCCCCAGCCTGCCCAAGAAATCACCATCAGCTTCTGCGTCGATGCCTCGCGCGCCGGCAGCAGCTACGAGCCCGCATCCGTAGCGCCGCGCAGCCTCCTGCTGCCGCAGGGCGCTACCGCCTACGACGCCCTGCTGGCAGCGGGTGTGACCATCGGTGGCAACAGCACCTACGTCAGCAGCATCAACGGCCTGGCAGAAAAGCAGTGCGGCCCGCTCTCTGGCTGGATGTACAGCGTTGACGGGGTCTTCCCCCAGGTCTCCTGCGGCAAGTTCGTGCTTGAAGACGGCGCGGTGCTCGTATGGGCCTACACGCTCGACATGGGAGAGGATCTCTAGTGCACGGCAGCGCATGGAGCCTCTACCACCCCAATGCGGTCCTAGCCTACCTAGCTGCGGTGCTGTTGCTCACCATGGCTGCCCCCCACCCGGTGCTGGCCGGCATGTCGCTGGCAGCAGCATGCGCGTACAGCTTTGTCGTGGCTGGAGCGCGCCGAACACTCAGGATGCTCGCCTGGCAGCTGCCCCTGCTGCTGCTCATCGCCGCAGCCAACCCGCTCTTCTCTGCGGCAGGTTCCACAGAGCTGCTGCGCATCGGGCCGCGCGCCTTCTATGCAGAGGCGCTTGCATACGGCTTCACCACCGGCAGCATGCTCGTGGCCGTGATGCTGTGGTTCTCCAATGCGGACAAGGTGCTCAACTCAGACCAGGTTCTCATGGCGGGCGCGCGCGTTGCCCCCACAGTGAGCCTCATGGTCTCGATGGTGCTGCGCCTGGTGCCCCAGTTCCTGCAGCGCGGCGGGCAGATCTCTGATGCCCAGCGCGCCTGCAGCGCCGCGCAAGCTGCCGCTGCAACAAGCGCACCCCCATCCAAGCTGCCGCGCTTCCTGAGCCGCAAGGCCATCGAGCAGGACGTGAGCACCGCCGCCCGCCAGGTGAGCGTGCTCATGAGCTGGGGCATGGAGGACTCGCTCGAGACCGCGGACAGCCTCGAGGCCCTGGGCTGGGGCAGCGGGCGGCGCAGCTCGTACCAGATGCGCCGCTTCAGGCGCCGCGACGGCATCCTGCTTGCCGCCATCGCACTGCTTGCAGCAGCCAGCGCTGCTGCCGCTGCCTGGGCGCTGGGCAGCTTCTCCTTCTACCCCACCATCAGCGGCTGGGTGCCCGCATGGGCCTACCTCCCCTACCTGCTCCTCCTGACCCTGCCCTTTGCCCTCCACCTTTGGGAGTACCTGCTATGAAACTAGACGCCTGCACCCCCGCACTCGAATACCGCGGCTTTGGCTTTGCCTACCCCGGGCACACCGTGCTGAGCGGGCTTGACTGGAGCATCCCCCAGGGGAGCTTTGCCGTGCTCGTGGGTGCAACCGGCAGCGGCAAGACCACCCTGTTGCGCTGTGCCCGGCACGGCCTTGCGCCTGCAGGAGAGCTTCAGGGAGAAGTGCTCGTCTGCGGCCAGCCCGTTGCCCAGATGGAAAAGCGCCAGTCTGCGCAGCTCGCGGGCTACGTTGCCCAGAACCCGGACAACCAGATCGTGTGCGACACAGTGTGGCACCAGCTTTCCTTCGGGCTCGAAAACCTGGGTGCAGACAGCGCCCAGATGCGCCGCAGCATCGCCGAGCTCTGCCATTTCCTGGGGATCGGCAGCTGGTTCCACAAGCAGACCAGCGAGCTTTCCGGCGGGCAGCGCCAGCTCCTCAACCTGGCAAGCGCCCTGGTCATGGGCCCGCGCCTGCTGCTGCTCGACGAGCCCAGCTCCATGCTCGACCCCGTGGCGCAGAAGGACTTCCTCCACATACTGCTGCGCCTCAACCGCGAGCTGGGCATCACGGTGGTCGTCGCCACCCACTCGCCCCAGGCCTTCGCACCCTATGCCACCAGCTTCTTCGCCCTGGAGAACCAGCGCGTGAGGCCCTTAGGACCCAACGAGCTGCTCGGGCCGCAGCTCAAAGCCACAGCGCCTGCGCGCACGTCCCTTGGTGCCAGCAGCGCTGCCCCTGCCGTCGAGCTGCGCGATGTCTTCGCGCGCTACAAGCGGGGCGAGGACTACGTGCTGCGCGGCTGCGACCTGCGCGTGCAGCCCGGCAGCGTCCACGCGGTTGTGGGCGGCAACGGCTGCGGCAAGTCCACCCTGCTGCGCTGCGCCTGCGGGCTCATGAAGCCAGAGCGCGGCAGCCTGCGCAACCGCCTCAAGAGCCGCCAGGCCCTCCTGCCCCAGGACCCCAAGGCGCTCTTCGTCTGCGACAGCGTCGAAGAGGAGCTGCGGGAGTGGCAGGCCGCCTGCAAGTACAGCGATGCGGCCATCGAGCAGCTGCTGGAGTGCTACGGCCTCTCCTCTGCCTGCGGCCAGCATCCCTACGACCTCTCTGGCGGGCAGCAGCAGCTGCTGGCCCTGGCAAAGCTCGAGCTCACCGACCCCGACCTCTACCTGCTCGACGAACCCACCAAGGGCCTCGACCCGTCCGCTCGCCTGGAACTGGCACGCCGCGTGAGCAGCCTGCGCGAGCAAGGGAGAACCATCCTCATGGCAACGCACGACCTCTCCTTTGCCGCCTGTGTTGCAGACGATGTCACGCTGCTCTTTGACGGGCAGGCCGCCTGCACGCAGCCCGCCGCGGAGTTCTTTACCCAGACGCTCTTCTACCAGCCAGAGCACGACGCTCTCTACAACTTGTTCTTTGCCCCTCAAGACGAGGAGCGGCGCGCATGAGCCGCCTGCTGCAAACGCTCGAGATACCCCTGCTCGTGGCAGTGCCCGCGGTGCTCGTCCTCTGCGCGGTGCTCGAGCTCGACCAAGCCGCGCTGCTCTCTGTGTTGGTGGCTTGCGCCGCGCTCGTCCTCTTCATGGGGGGCTGGGAGCGCTCAAAGCCCACCCCGCGGCAGCTCATGCCCACTGTTGTACTGGCAGCGCTGGCTGCAGCGGGGCGCATACTCTTCGCGCCCATCCCGGACTTCAAACCCGTCACCGCCATCTGCATCATCGCGGGCATCATGTTCGGCAAACGCAGCGGCTTTATGGTGGGAGCGCTCGCCGCCCTGGTGAGCAACTTCTTCTTCGGGCAGGGCCCGTGGACGCCTTGGCAGATGTACGCCTGGGGCCTCAGCGGCTATGTGGCCGGAGCGCTGGCATCGCGCGGCGTCTTCGAACGGCACCCGCGGGCCGTGTACGCCTGGGGCTTTGCCGCCCCGCTCATCTTTGGCGCGCTGCTCAACGGCTGGTATGTCATCGGCTTTGTGCGGCCCATAGAGCCCGCCACCGTGCTGCTGGCCTATGCAGCCGGCCTGCCGCTGGACATACTCCACAGCGTGGCGACCGAGCTCTTCTTGTTGCTGCTCTACGCCCCCTGGGTACGCAAGCTCACCCGCATCCGCAACAAGTACGCGCTCAAAGTGGAGGCCAGCGAACGCGGCGGCGTATAATCGCCGCTATGGCTAAGAAACTCGATAAAACAAACGCAATGCGCATCTTGGCTGCGGCCAAGGTTCCCCATACGCTCCACAGCTACGACAACTCCACCGCTATCAGCGGCGTTGAAGTTGCCGAACAACTGGGCGAAGACCCCGACCACGTCTTTAAGACCTTGGTGACCCAAGGCAAAAGTGGCGAACACTACGTCTTCATGATTCCTGTGGCCCAAGAGCTCGACCTCAAGAAGGCCGCTAAAGCCTGTGGCGAAAAGGCCGTTGCCATGATTAAGAGCCGCGACCTGCTCCCCACCACGGGCTACATCCATGGCGGCTGCAGCCCCATTGGCATGAAGAAGCCCTTCCCCACCTTCTGCGACGAAACCTGCATGCTCTTCGACACGATCATCTTCAGCGGAGGCCGCATCGGCACCCAGATCGAGATGTCCTTCGACGACCTCTGCAGCGTGATGGAGGTCACCGCCGTCGACTTGGTGGTCGACTAGGTGATGGTGACCTTCTTCGGCTCGATGTTCCTCACCCTGCTGCTGGGCTAGCCGGCCGGGCGCTTAGGCCTGCTTTTCGTCCTCTTCGCCAAAGTCGATGTCGCGCTTGGACTCCAGGTGCTCGTCGACCTTGTCCTGAAAGGCCTCGACGCGCTCCGCAACCGTCTTGCCCTTGTTCTCCTCCTTGATCTTCTCGACGTCCACGCCGGCGTTCTTGGCGCCGTCCTCGAGACCCTTGCCAGCTGCCTTGCCCACAGACTTGGCACGCTTGCCGAGCTTCTTGAACAGCGCAGGGCCGCAGATGACGCACACGATCAGCAGGATGACCACCAGCTCGGGCATGCCCAGACCAAAGATCCTCATTGCTCAGTCCTTCCAAACACAGCGGCGCACCAAGGCGCCGCGCAATCATCACAACGGCGCCTATCTTACGCTATACGGCTACCAGACAGTTGGCAGGATTTCCGCAAGTTTAGACGCCTGCAGCGGCTCGCTTGACGCCCGGCATGCGTGCAGGTGTGAGCTGTGCTAGGCTCTGCTCCCATGAAGAACGGATTGGTCAAACGCAAGCAGCGCAAGGCATCGGACGAAGGTGCACGCTTCGAGCACCGCCTGGCGCGCATGTTCCGGCGCCTGGGCTACGGCGTGCGCAGAGTGGGCGGCAGCAACGACCACGGCGCCGACCTCATCCTCACCCGCCATCACAAGAAGATCGCCGTGCAGGCAAAGCACTACGCCAAGCCCGTGGGCAACGCCGCTGTGCAGGAGGTCTTTGCCGCCAAGGCCTATTACCAGTGCACAGACGCCTGGGTGGTGACCAATGCCGGGTTCACCGCAGCCGCTGTGGAGCAGGCGCGCCCCTGTGGGGTGAGACTCGTCGACGGCGCCGCCCTCAAGCGCATGAGCGCCAAGGCGCAGGCACGCAGCTGGCTGCCAGCAGTACTGGCGCTGGCGGCAGTAGCAGCGGTGACCGCCCTGCTCGTGCTGGAAAGCCAAGGGGCGCTGCCTCCGGCTGCAGGCCTCTAGAGCAAGCCCCGCGCAGACAAGCGCCCTGGTCCCTGTCATAATCGAGAGACATCAGATGTCCCTGTTACAAGGAGGACCATGCGCCACAAGAAGACCCTGGCGAGCATGCTCTCGCTTTCCCTGGCAGTGAGCTTTTCTCCCCTGTGCGCCGCTGCCTGGGCGCAAGATATCGCCCCAGCAAGCGTCACGGTGCCCAGCACGGCAGACAGCGAGCCCATCCCCGCAGCTCAGGCCAAGGCCTCGCGCCTCCTCCAAAACCTCGCCAGCCGCTACATCGCCAAGGCCAAGACGCTCACCAACAGCGACGACGCGGCAGTGTTGGCTCTGGGCCCCTACCTTGACTACCAGCTGGTGCTCAACAGCCTTGAGGCATATGCGTCTTCAAGCAGCGTGAACGCAGGCACGCTTGCCAAGTACCTGACCATGCTCGCATACACCCAGGTCCCAGAAATCGAGCCGAGCGCGGCCAGCCCCTATGTGAGGCAGCTTGACGAGCTGCTCGAGGAGCAGGCGGACTCGCTGAGTTCCTACGAGCTCGTGTGGGTTGTCTCTGCACTCGAGCGCTGGAGCGGCAATGCGGAAAACCTCGCCTGGGCAGTTGAGCGCCTGGGTGCCTTCCAGAACGAAGAAGGCCTGATCGGCGGCTTTTCTGTACGGGGAGAACCTGTTCTCAGTCCCGAGTACCAGGCAACGGCACAGGCCGTGATGGCCCTGAGTGGCTTCAGAGACAACAGCTCCGTCGCAAGCAGCACGCGCAAGGAGGCGCAGCGCATCCAGGAGGCCGCCTTGCAGGCGATGCTGGGCGGCCAGCAAGCTGACGGTGGCTGGCTGTACAAACCAACCAGCACGCAGAGCGACATCGACACCACGGGCTGGGTGCTCGGTGCGCTGCTGATGTTCAGCGCCAGCACAGACCACGCCTTCAGCGTGCGCCTTGCAGAGGAGTTCCTCGTGTCCAAGGCAGACAAGACCCTCGATGGCTACTCCAGCTGCTCGAGCGAGGCCCTCGCAAGCTCCGCGGCCACGCTGGGGCTGTTCTCCATCTTCAACTACAGCAACGAGCAGCTCGTCTTGGACGAGCGCAACGCCGTTGTCACCAGCCTTGTCTACGACGGCAGCAAGCAAGCCCCCACTGTCTCCCTCCCCTGGCGCACGCTGCTGCTTGGCTCCGACTACACGGTCAGCAGCGCGCACAAGAAGGTGGGGACGTACAAGAACACAGTCGTGAGCGGCCAGGGCAGCCTGACCGGCACCTTTGCCTGCACCTTCACGGTCAAGCCCGCCGAGGTGAGGGCCGTCAAAGCCACAAAGAGCGGGCGCACCCTCAGGCTGAGCTGGGGCACCAGCGCCAACAAGGGCTCGGGCATCACGGGCTACAAGGTCACGATCAAGTGCAGCGGCAAGACAGTCGCCAGCGCACAGGCAACGAGCGGCGGCTACAAGGCGTCTTCGGCCAAGCTTTCGATCCCCGCTGCGTACAAGGGAAAGAAGCTCAACGTGAGCGTTGCCGCCTTCAAGGGCACGCTCAGCGGTGCCGCAGGGAAGGTCTCCATCGTCCTCTAGCGCGCACGTGCGCTGCCCTCTCCGAGCTCCGGCTCGCTTGCGGTTGTTCTTTCGCAACGCTTTTGGGCCCTGCGGCTGGTGTTTTGCGCGGCAAGAACAACCACATGGCCTTTGCGGGAACGAAAACAACAACCACAAGCACCTGCAAGCTCCCCCCACTGGGAGCCATCGCAGCGCTATTGGCGGTCGTAGTAGCGCTTGCCGCTGTCTGGGCAGAAGTAGGTGCGGATGAAGCCGTCCGTTGACACCACGACGAACTCGTTGCTCGTCACCAGGTAGTAGACGTCGTCGCCGTCCTCTTTCTCTGTCTTGTGGAGAGACGCTGGGTTGGTTGCCACGCGGCTGGCTGCTCGCTCGTAGGCGCCGGGGCTCTCATAGCCCATCTCGCGGCCGTGCTTCTCAAAATGCTCGCTCAGCTGGCGCTGGCTGCGGAAGGTGTAGGCGTAGGAGTCGCCTTGTGGCGCAAGCGCAGAGCCAGCGCTGTCCTGGGTCTGGTTGCCACCCGCAGGGCTGCCGCTGCCGGCAATCGCGCCCGCTACCGCTCCCAGCTCTTGACTGCTGCAACCAGTCAGAACGCACGTGCCCGGCAGCGCCAGGCACAGGGCCAGCAAGGTGGCGAAGATGCGCTTGAACATGCCCACGTGCACCCCCTACATCAGCTCGTCGGTGTCGAGCACAATGGTGAAGGGGCCGTCGTTGACGAGCGAGACCTGCATGTCTGCACCAAAGCGGCCCGTCTCAACGCGCACAACGTCTTGCCGCGCGCGCTCCACAAAGCGCTCGTAGAGTTCTTCTGCCAGCTGCGGCTCGCCCGCCTGGGTAAAGCTGGGGCGGTTGCCCTTGCGGCAGTTTGCATAAAGCGTGAACTGGCTCACCACCAGCAGCTCGCCATTGACGTCAGCCAGCGAAAGGTTGGTCTTGCCTGCTTTATCTGCAAAGATGCGCAGCTTGTAGATCTTGCTCCACAGGCGCTCGAGCTGCTCGGGGCCGTCTGCCTGGCCCACGCCAAGCAGCACCAGCAAGCCCTGCCCGATGCTGCCCACCGTCTGGCCTTCGATATCGACGCGCGCGCTGCTCACGCGCTGCAGCACAGCTCTCATGAACGCTCCCTGCTAGCCTGTTACAGATTGTCCTCAATCCAGCGCATGATGTCGGCGCTTTCGTACAGCGGCTCGCCGTCGATGAAGAGGCAGGGCACCTGCTGCTTGCCGCCCACCTCGACGAGCTGGCGGCGGGCATCCGCATCGCGCGAGATGTCGCGGTACTCGATCTGGTCGCCCACGCCCAGCTCGTCGACGAGCATCATGACCTTCACGCAATAGGGGCAGCTGTCCCTCTTGAAAAGCTCGAGCTTCATGCCGCGCTTCCTCCCTTACTGCTGGTAGGTGGCCAAGAAGGCCTCCAGCTTGTCCATGGCCTCCTTGAGCACCTCGATGCGCGGCAGGTACACCACGCGGAAGTGGTCGGGCTCATGCCAGTTGAAGCCGCTGCCCTGCACCACCAAGAGCTTCTGCTCGCGCAGCAGATCCAAGGCGAACTGCTCGTCGTCTGTGATGTTGAACTTGGCGGTGTCGATCTTGGGGAAGATGTAGAACGCGGCCTTGGGCTTGACGGCGGTGATGCCGTCGATGGCGTTGAGGCGCTGGTACACGTACTCGCGCTGCTCGTAGATGCGGCCGCCGGGCACCACGTAGCCCTTGACGCTCTGGTGGCCGCCCAGGGCGGTCTGGATGATGGACTGGGCCGGCACGTTGGAGCACAGGCGCATGTTGGAGAGCATGTTGATGCCCTCGATATAGCCCCTGGCGCAACGCAGGTTGCCGCTGAGGATCATCCAGCCAGCGCGGTAGCCAGCGATCATGTGGCTCTTGGAGAGGCCGGAGAAGGTCACGCAGAAGAGGTCCGGGCACATTGACGCGATGGAGGTGTGCTCCAGCCCGTCCATCACCAATCGGTCGTAGATCTCATCGGAGAAGATCATGAGCTGGTGCTCGCGGGCGATGTCGATGATCTCCTGCAGAACCTCGCGTGGGTAGAGAGCGCCGGTGGGGTTGTTGGGGTTGATGATGACGATGGCCTTGGTCTTGCAGGTGATCTTGGAGCGGATGTCGTCCATGTCCGGGAACCAGTCGGATTCTTCGTCGCAGATGTAGTGGACGGGCTTGCCGCCAGAGAGCGTGGCGCAGGCGGTCCACAGCGGGTAGTCCGGCGAGGGGATGAGTATCTCGTCCCCGTCGTTGAGCAGGGCCTGCATGCACAGGTTGATGAGCTCAGAGACGCCGTTGCCCGTGTAGATATCCTCTATCCCAACGTTGGGGATGTGCTTGTTCTGGGCGTACTGCATGATTGCCTTGCGGGCGGAGTAGAGGCCCTTGGAGTTCGAGTAGCCCTCGCATTCGGGCAGCTGGCGGGCCATGTCGTACACGACCTCGTCTGGCGTGCGGAAGCCGAAGGGGGCGGGGTTGCCGATGTTGAGCTTGAGGATATGGGTACCCATCTCCTCCATGCGGTTGGCCTCGTCTACAACGGGGCCTCGCACATCGTAGAGGACGTTGTCGAGCTTTGAGGACTTCTCGAATCTCATGGCATGCTCCCGGGGCCGTGTTCCAGTGATGCCGCTGCGCGGAGCGGCGCTAGCGAACCATTATAGGGCCTGGGGCAGGGCTGCCTACATGCTCTCGAAGAAGACCACCGTGGCAGTGGCGCGCACGCCACCTTCGGCGGAGCTGCCGCCAGTGACAGAGATGTCCGTCACCAAGCACGAGAACCTGCAGTTGATGAGCTTCTTGAGCGTGGAGTAGGCGGCATCATAGCTGCTGGTGGTGAACGAGATGCTCACCGAGCGCCTCACCGGGTTGGAAGAGGTGTCTGGCTGGGCAAACGAGATGTCGTAGCTCTTGGCTTGCGCGAGTATGGAGTCGAGCTCCCTGACCTCTGCCTTGGAGTTGTCGTAGGCGGGCAGGATCCTCTCCTGCTTGCCGGCGGCCTGTGCTGCGGCGATCTCTGCCTGCATCGCAGCCTTCTTGCTCGCCATGGTCTCTTGGACGGCTATCTCGCTCTCGATGGTCGAGACGCGCTCATCTGCCGTGGCAACAGAGCTCATTGCCGGCTGCAGCACCAGCAGGAAGTACACGCATGCCACAACGAGCACGGCGAGGGCGATGAGGAGAATCTTCTCACGCGCGGTGAACGAGCGGTTCATGTCTTCCTCCTCCTAGTTCTCTTCTGCAGCGGCCGTTGCCGTGTACTGCGGCTGGAGCACCACCGTCACAACAGAGACCACGTCCGACTTGTCGTCTGTCTTGGCCATGGACACGCTCACGCTGGCAACGATGTCCTTGTCTTCGAGCACCTGCATCAAGCGGGAGACGTCGTTGAGGCTCTTGTCAGAGAACTGCAGCTCAACCGTGTTGCCGCTCACGCGCACCGCCTGCAGGTAGCCCAGCTGGGCAGCCGTGTTCTCCAAGAGCCTGATGACCTGCTCGCGATCTGCCAGGGCGCGCTCGTCCTCCGTGAGGCCGGAGACGCCGATCTTGTCGTATTCCGCCTGGATCTGGTCGTAGTCCGCGTTGGATGCCTGGAGGCTGGCAAGCTGCGATTGCGCCGCAGAAACGCGCGACTCTGCCTGGGAGGCGGCGCCCATGACATCGATGACAGCGAACTTGCAGAACAGCAGCGCCAGAACCAGCACCAGCACCAGCATCACGGCCGTGCGCGGCGTGAACTCCGTCGCGTTGTCTGTGACGACGAGGTTGATGGAGGTCTTGCTGGGGTACTGCGCGCTCTTCGAGCCCTTGAGGCTCAGACCCTTGAGGTTCTTGGGATTCAGGCCCTTGAGGTTGATCTCTTTGCCGAGGTTCACCGCTTCTCCCTTCTGCTAGAGAGCGATACCCGCTGCGATGTCGCACTGGCGCAGTAGGTCCGCAGGCAGCTCCGAAGGAGGCAGGAGCTTGCAGATGTCGATGAGCTGGACGGGGACGTGCTCGTTGAGCGTCTCCATGAGCGGGGTGATGTTGGTGCCCCTCCCGCACACGTGCACTGCCTCGAGGTTGCTGTTGGGGAAGTTGAAGTTGTAGAAGCTGATCACGCGGGCGATCTCTGTTGCAAGCCGCTCGTAGAGGTCCATGCAGACGGGAAGGGTCTGCGCGTCTTCGTAGTTGCTGAGCATATAGGTGCGCGCCATAGCAGGGTCAATGTTGAGAGCGTCTGCAACGGCGTTGTAGAAGTTGGAGATGCCCAAGTCGATCAAGCGCATCATCTCGTAGCGGCCCTGGGGGAAGAGGTAGAGGCCCGTGTTGCGGGAGCCGATGTCGAGGATGCAGTAGTCGCGCGGGGGCTCCCCCTCTGCTACGGGGTGGAGTTCCTTATCGCGCGCGATGAGGTTGACGTATGCCATGACGTCCGGCGCGGCGACCTTGAGGCGCAGGCCGGCGCGGTGCAGCATGGCGCTGTAGTTCTCGATGACGTCCTTCTCTGCCGCGGCGGCCAGGAGGTCCATCTCGCAGGGCTTGCCGCTCTCATCTTCAGAGATGTTCAAGACCGCGTAGTCGAAGTTATAGCGCGCCTTGCCTTCTGCGATGTAGTCGCGGAACTCATAGGGCAGGTTGAGCTCGAGCTGGTCCACGGTCATGGCGGGCATGGTCACGCGACGCATGAGGACGTCTGTTGGATGCAGGGCGATGGCGCATTCGCGGGCAGAGATCTTGCTCTCCTTGAGGGACGCTTTGATGACGTCTGACATGGCCTCGAAGGAGGTGATGCGACCGTCGCGAACAAGACCGTCAGGAAGCTCGCACAACACCGCCTGGACGAGCTGCTGCCCGTCGAAGACGGCGAGCTTGGCATGCCCCGTGCCGATGTCGATGCCGATGAACTGCTTAGCCATGAACCGTCCTTACCTGTGCGAACGCAGTGCGCCCTCTGCTATGCCCTTGATTGGGCTTAATTCTCGATTATAGGACAGATGCGCAGGCAGAAGCCCTTGGAGATCATCATGCTGCACACGCATGGTTCCACGAACGCATCGTTTGCAGCCTAGAGGAACAGGCCCAGATATGCGTCGAGCACAGGGGCGCCGAAGAGCAAGGTGAGCCACACTGCAGCAGAGATCGCCGGCCCAAAGGGAAAGGCCCTCGGCACGGGGGCCTGGGGATCTCCCTGGGGATGAGCCCCTGCCCACAGCAGGTTGAAGAGCAAGCCCAGCACACAGGCAACGAGCAGGTTGAGCACGCTGGCGGCAAGGCCCAGGTAGAGCCCCGCCATGAAGATGAGCTTGAGGTCTCCCCCGCCCAGGCCCACCTTGCCGGTGAGGGCCTCGAAGGCGATGCTGAAGAGCAGCAGGGCACAGGCAATGCCAAAGGCGCCGGCAAGACCGTCTGCCACCACTGCCGCCAGAGGGCTAGGCAGCAAACCGGCAAAGAGGCTGCCCAAGCCCGTGCCGTGGGCGGGCAGGCCGTAGAACGCAACGCTGAGCACCCACAGCACGATGCCTGCGATGATGAAGCCGTTGGGGATGATGTAGCTGTCGAGGTCGACGAGGGAAAGGCCCAGCAGCAGGCAGCCCAGGGCGCACAGCGCCAGAGCATACACAGAAAGCCCGTAAACCCACACCATCGAGGCAAAGTAGACAGCCAGCAGCAGCTCGGCCAGCGTGTAGCGCACAGAGATGGGCTGGCCGCAGTAGCGGCACCTGCCCCTCAGAAACAGCCAGCTCAGGATGGGGACCAAGTCGAATGCGGCCAGCTCGTGCCCGCACACAGCGCAATGGCTGCGCCCCTTCCACGGGTTCTCGCCATGCACCAGCCTCCAAGCCAGGCAGTTGACAAAGCTCCCGAACACCGCGCCCCAAACAGCCGCAACTGCCAGCACCGCAACGGCAAGGGGTGCGGAAAGCGCCATGAGCTCATGCATGTCAAGCAACATAGGAGGGCTCCAACCGCTCAGCTCTGGCCAAGCGGCACCACCGGCACCCACTCCAGCCTGAGCTCGGTGCCGTTGCGCTGGACCTGCACCACGCAGCTGTTCTTGGGAACGCTGCAGGCCGTCTTGCCAATGACCAGGGAAGTCGACTCGTTGTAGCCGCGAGGCGGCTCTCCAACCAAGACGTTGGCACCCTTGTCGTAATACACGGTGATGACGCCGCTCTCGTCTGCATGGGCGGCGTGTTCGGAGCTGCCTGCCCCCGGGCAGCCCGGCAGCAGGCACGAGCCGGCAACGGAGACCTGGGCCAGGTCCTCCGCAGCGCGCATGGTGCCGGAGTCGTCGCCTGTGCGGAAGAGGCCCAGGGCATACCCGCCCAAAGCCACGGCAAACACCAGGGCAACGAGCGCTATGCCGATGATGCACAGCAGCTCCACGCGCGAGAGACCCCGTTTGTCTTGGAAGATGTTCATGGCAGCAAGCATACTCTATCCTCGGCGCGCAAAGTGCGACTCGGCGATGCGCGCGCTGGCCGCCGCATCCTTTGCGTAGTAGTCCGCCCCCATCGTGCGAGCATAGTCCTCAGTGAGGACGGCACCGCCCACCATGACCTCAACCTGCGGCTCCTCGCGGCGCAGCAGCGCAACGGTCTCCTCCATGGCCTTGACCGTGGTGGTCATGAGCGCAGAGAGCCCCACCAGGCTCACCTGGTGCTCGCGCACTGCCGCAAGCACCTCCTCCGGGGCAACGTCGCGCCCCAGGTCGATCACCGCAAAGCCGTAGTTCTCCAAGAGCATCTTGACGATGTTCTTGCCTATGTCGTGGATGTCCCCCTTGACGGTGGCGACGATCACGCGCTTCTCCCCAGCTGCATCCCCCTGCCCGGGCTCGCACGCAAGCTGTTCCTTGACCACGTCAAAGCCGGCCTTGACCGCCTCTGCAGAGGCCATGAGCTGCGGGAGGAAGTAGGTGCCCGCGTCAAAGCGGCGTCCCACCTCGTCGAGGGTGGGGATCAGCAGCCCATCGATGAGGTCGAGCGGGCTGTGGTGCTGCAGCAGTGCGCTGACGGCATCGCCCATGGGCTCGGCGCGCCCGCTGAGGATGAGCTCCTGCACCTGCACGGCCTGCCGCGCGGCGTCTTCGAATGCGGCGGGCAACGGCAGCTCTCCTGCAGCCTTCTGGGCCGGCTCCTCCTGCTCTTGCGCAGGCAGGGCGCCGGGGTTCAGGCCGGCAGCCTGGCAGACGAGCTGCAGGCCCTGCTCCAAGAGGGCGGTGTCCACAGCAGGCCCCGCAGACAGCTCGTAGGGGTCGGGCTGCTTCGCACAGCGCTCGATGTAGCTGCGCGCGCCGCGGTCCTGGCCCGTTATCACGCGGTGGCAGGCAACGGCATCGCGGTAGCGAGCGGCATTGGGGTTGAGTATGGGCAGGTCGAGACCCGCCCCCAGCGCGGCAGAGAGGAAGCTGCTGTTCATCAGGGGGCGCTGGGGCAGGCCGAAGCTGATGTTCGAAACACCCAGCGTGGTCCTCACGTCCAAGCGCTCCTTCACCATGCGTATGGCGGCCAGGATCTCCCGCGCCTCGTCTTGGTTGGTGGCAACCGCCATGGTCAGGCAGTCGATGACCACATCACAGCGTGGGATGCCCAGCTCCTCTGCGGCCCCGACGATGCGCTGCGCGATCTCAAAGCGCCCTTGCGCGCTTGCGGGGATGCCGTCTTCGTCCAGCGTCAGGCCGATAACTGCCGCGCCATAGCGCTTGGCTATGGGCAGGACGGCCTCGAGGCTTTCCCTCTTGCCGTTGACGGAGTTGATCAGGGGCTTGCCGGCGTAGCCGCGGACAGCGCGCTCAACGGCCTGCGGGTCGCTCGAGTCAATGACCAGGGGGAGGGTGCAGGTGGACTGCAGGCGCTGCACGGCGGCGTCGAGCACCGCGGGCTCGTCCAGGCCGGGCAGCCCCACGTTCACGTCGAGCACGTCGGCGCCAAAGCCCTGCTGGCCCACAGCCTCTCCCACCAGGTAGTCGAGCCTGCCCTCCTGGAGCGCCGCCTTGAGCTTGGGCTTGCCCGTGGGGTTGATGCGCTCGCCGATGACGGCGATGTCTGCGCTGCCCGCAGGCAAGAGCACCGCCTCCTGTGCGCTGGTGATCACAAAGTCGGCCGGTTGCTCGCGGCGCACGGGGGCTCCCCTGCGCTGCGCCAATGCAGCAAGCTGCTCGATGAATGCGGGGGTGGTCCCGCAGCAGCCGCCGATGACCACGGCCCCGGCGTCCACGATGCCCTCCATGGCCTGGGCGAATTCCTGCGGGGTGACGTCGAAGACGGTCTCGCCGTCGACGATGCGCGGCAGGCCCGCGTTGGGCTGCACCATG
Source organism: Coriobacteriales bacterium (assembly GCA_051876075.1). Lineage (GTDB taxonomy): Bacteria > Actinomycetota > Coriobacteriia > Coriobacteriales > QAMH01 > W2P13-069. The sequence goes on along the minus strand of JBJEHM010000077.1, from coordinate 3,750 downwards.
AGGGGCACGCGGCAGGTACTGGCAAGCTGGGCCACAACAGCACCCATCTGCGCCGGCCCCAGCGAGCAGTTCGTCCCCACGGCGTGGGCGCCCAGCGCAGAGAGCGTTGCCGCTGCCACCGCGGGCGTGGTTCCCAGGAAGGTGCGGCCATCTTCCTCGAAGGTCATGGTCACAAAGACGGGCAGCGTGCTGTTCTCGCGGCAGGCGAGCACCGCCGCCTTGGCCTCGCGCAGGTCAGAGACGGTCTCTATCGCCAGGATATCGCAGCCCGCCGCCTGGGCCGCGCGCGCCTGCTCGGCAAAGAGCTCGTAGGCCTCCTGGAACGAAAGCTCGCCCATGGGCTGCAGCAGCACCCCCAAGGGCCCGATGTCGCCAGCAACGTAGCGCGCGCCGGCATCGCGGGCGCAGCGTGCGGCAGCGGCAAAGACCTCCTCCACCGCAGCGCGGCCAGCCAGCTTGAGCCTGTTGGCACCAAAGGTGTTGGCGGTGATGACCTGAGCACCCGCCTCGACGTAGCTGCGGTGGATGGCGGTGATGGCAGCAGGCTCGCTCAGGTTGAGGAGGTCGGGGACGACCCCGGGTGTCGCCAGCCCGGCGGCCTGCATCATGGTGCCCATGGCGCCGTCCATGATCAGGAACTCCTCGCCCTTCAGCGCGGCCCTCAGGTGCTCGTCTTTGATGGTCAACCCCTCCAGGGAGTCGAAGGCAGCTCCCATCGCTCAGCCCCTCTCTCTCGATTCTCGGCAGGTGGTACCCCTCTGCCGGTAGCAGCAGTACTCGCGTGCAGCGCAGAGCTCGCACGGCTCGACGGCGCTGCTGCCTGCCCCCGGCTCAAAGAGCCCGAGGATAGCGGTCACGCTCTTGGTAGGTGTCAGGAAGCAGTTCTCCGTGGTGGTCATGCCCACCGCGCGCATGGCGTCGAGCACCTCGAGGAGGGCGGGCTGTACAGAGAGCGGGAGGTCGCCGTAGCCCGGGCTGAAGCGCGCGCGGGCCTCCAGCCCCATCGCCCGGGCCTCTTTCCCCACAAGCTCTTGGACCTCCTGGGCGCCCGCTTCTGCCAAAGACGAGGCACAGCAGTCGTAGAGCATCTGGTCGAGCGCGCTCAGCGCACCGCGGCGGCGCAGCTCGCGGTCGCAGCCCTGGCCCAACGTGCAGGCAAAGAGTGCGGCCTTCTCGGCCCCCTTGAGGTGGCGCGCGATGTCTGCGCCCTCCAAGACCAGCCCGCTGCCCGCGAGCACCACCTGGGGAGTGAGCTCGCCAAAGCGGCGGGAGCTGTCTATGTCCTCGATGCGCCAGGTGTAGAGGACCTGGTTGTCCTCCTCGCAGCTGAGCGCGGCCTCTTCGAGGCGTTGCCTGAGCGCGTCGTCGATCTCCTGGCCCGCATAGCCCACGTACATGAGCGCGTCGCTGCGGTCGACCCGGGCGCGCAGCTTCCCGCGGCCCACGCTCACCGTGGAGCCCGCGGCAGACAGGGCCGCCAAGACGTCGAAGCCGCTCTCCCCAACCACGGCAGCCCCCTACCCGCGGACGGCTTCTGCCGCCTTGAGGCGCTGCTTGACCACCGCAGCCACCTGGGGGCGGTTCATGGTGTAGAGGTGCAGGCCGTCCACGTCGTGTGCCGCCAGGTCAACCAGCTGCGCGGCGGCGTAGTCGATGCCCGCCTGCAGCAGGGCCTTCTTGTCGTCTTCGTACTTGGCGAGCAGTTTGACGATGGGGGCGGGAAGGCTCGCACCGCACATGAAGACCATGCGCTGGACCTGCTTCTTGCTCATGAAGGGCATGACGCCGCAGCTGATGGGGGCGGTGATGCCCGCAGCCAGCGCGTCCTCCCTGAAGCGGTAGAACAGCGAGTTCGTGAAGAAGAGCTGGGTGACGAAGAAGTCGGCCCCGGCGTCCTGCTTGGCCTTGAGGTGCTCGATGGTGACCTTGGGGTCGTCGACGTCGATGTGGCCTTCCGGGTAGGCGGCGGCCCCAACGCAAAAGCCCTGCTCCTTGAGGAAGGCCACGAGATCCTTGGCAAGCTCGAACTCCCCGGGCTTCGAGGAGGGGGTGACGTCTCCGCGCACGGCGAGCACGTTCTCGATGCCGCGCTCGCGCATGTCCTGCACCGCGCGCTCGAGGTCCTCTCGCGTGGTGTTGATGCAGGTGAGGTGCGCCATGCTGGGGACCCTGAACTCGTCCTGTATGAGCGAGGACACCTGGTTGGTGGCGTTGTAGGAGCGCCCGTCGCTGCCCGAGCCGCCAGCGGAGTGCGTGACAGAGATGTAGTCGGGCTGCAGGGGTGCCAGCGCGCTGGCAACCGAGCGCGCGTTCTCGTCGCTCAGCTCGCCGCGCGGCGGGAAGATCTCGAAGCTCAGCACCTGCTTGCCGCGCGCCCGGGCAGAGGCGTAGATGTCGCTGATGCGGCGAGAGGACCCGGGGGCAGGGTTCGTGCTTTCGTTCATCGCTTGAAATCCTTTCATCACAAGATGTGCCTCCAACGTGCAAGGCGTTGCAAGGGCAGCCGGTGCGTACAGGGCGCGCCGCGCGCCCGCAGTCTAGAAACCGAACTTGCTGCGGCTCACCTGCTGCTCGTTTTCGAAGAGCGTCACAACGGTGTTGGGGTCGAGGTAGCTCGCCGGCACCCTGTTGCCCACTACCAATGCCTTGCGGAAGCACGAATCCTGGCACAGGCCGCACGCCATGCACAGGGAGGGCGTGAAGGTGAGGGTGCCCGGGGCCTGCTTGCGCTGCACGCGCGTGGGGTTCTCCGGGAGGTCCTGCGTGTAGACCAGGGCGCGCGTTGCGCACATGGTGGCGCAGCAACCGCAGCGGTGGCAGACTGTGGGGTCGAGGTCGACAGTCGCCCAAAAGCGCGACTCGAGGCTCGCGCCCTCTGGAAGGCTGCCCACCCTGTCGAGCATGGCCTTGATGCGGGGGCCGCGGTAGGTGCTGGCCGGGAAGACATCGCTCGGCTTGACGATGACCTGCCGCGAGGCGTCCGGCTTGTCCTTTTTCTTGCCGCTGATGAGCTCGTCGACCGTGTCTGCCACGTAGCCCATAGCCGTGCCACCGGCGTGCTCGAGGGCCTCCCTGCGGTCGCTCTTGGCATAGCGCTGGCGGTTGCCGCTGTTGCAGAGGGAGGGGGGAACCTCGCTGAACACCTTGACCTTGCCTTCCGTTCCCCAGGCCCTCATCAGGGAGCGCGCGCTCTTGACCACAGCGGGAAAGTACGGCTCTGGCCCGCCCACGGCGCATTCGCCGCAACCGCGGCTCAGGAGGGCGACCTTGTCGATGCCGATGACCAGCAAGCCGCAGACAAGGTACTCGTCCAGGTAGTTCAGGCAGGGCAGCACCGTGACGCGCGACTGGTCGATGTCGAGCTCGTCTGCGTCGCGCTGGCACATGAAGGCGGCGATGCCCCCGTAGGCCTGCGCTGTGCGCTGGGCGCTGCGCACGATGTCAGTGGCGTTGGGTGCGCTGGTGAGCAGGGCGCTCGTCGGGCAGGCAGCAGTGCATGCGCCGCAGTTGCTGCAGAGCTCGGCATCGATGTTGAGATGGCCGATGCTGCGGCTGATGGCATCGTGCGGGCAGGCGTTCATGCATGCCTTGCACTTGCTGTTCCAGTTGCGGATGTAGCTGCAGCGCTTGGGGAGGATGGTGATGGTAGAGGCGCTGACCTCCTTGGCCAGGGCCTCGATGTCGTCTAGTTTGCTCATGGGGAGCAGTATAGCGCGCATCGCAGCAACGGGAGGGTTCCGCTTCTCCCAA
>JBJEHM010000076.1:4274-11563 GCA_051876075.1 Coriobacteriales bacterium | reverse complement strand
CCGGAATTGCTCCCGGGGCCGCTCGCCGCAGGCACGAGATGTCCCGCAGGCGCTGTGCGTTGTCCAAGATATGGGGTTCGGCGGCGTTTAGTGGCCAGGATTGTGGGTTAGGCGGCGTTTGTAGTTTTATAGACGCCGCCTAACCCCATATCTTGGACAGAAAACGCCGCCTAACCCCCACTTCTGGACAGCGCAGGGCGGCTCGCCTCCAGCGCGGCCGCTCGCCGCAGGCGCGGGCTTGCCGGAGTTGCAGGGTTAGCGCAGCAGGCGCTACTGCTCGCAGAGCTCGACGCAGCGATGGCCGAAGTCGAGGGGGTCTTCCAGTTGCAGGCCGGCCTGTTCGGCTGCCTGGGGGTACTCCCGCGCCCACGCGCTGTAGGCGCTGCTGCGCACTTGGGGGTCAAGGCACAGCACGCGCACGCCGTGGGGCGCCCACTCCGCAGCGGCAACGCGGCTCATCCCTCGCAAGCCCTCCTTCGCAGCTGCCAGCACGGCAAAGCCCGCTTGGCCGGCAGCGGCGCCGGCGCTGGTGAGGTTGATGACGGTCCCCTCATGCTCGCACAGCTGCGGGTAGCACGCGCGCATCAGCAGGAAGGGCGCCGCCAGCCCGCTGTCAAGCGCCAGCTCCAGGTCCGCAGGCTTGCAGCGCTCCAAGGGCTCGCCCACCTTTGCCGCCTGGGACGCGTTGACCAGCGCGTCGATGCGGCCAAAACGCTCCAGCGCCGCGTCCACGGCAGCCTTGGCAGCGCCCTCTCCCTCCGCAAGGCCAAGCTCGAGCACCAGCGGCAGCACCTGCACGCCGTGCTCGCCCTCAAGCTGCCGGGCGGCATCGCGCAGGCGGCTCCTGTTGCGCCCGGTGATCACCAGGTCCCAGCCAGCCTGGGCAAAGGCAGACGCCACGGCAAAGCCGAGCCCGCTGCCGCCCAAACCGGCTCCCGTCACAAGCGCGACCCTGCGCTCCACGGCGCCCCCTAGGCCTTCTTGCGCAGGAAGACGCTCTTGTCCTCCAGCGTGGGGACTTCGTCGTGCGACTCCTCGTCGATGTGCCCGCCGTAGACGTAGTAGTCCGTGCCCTTGGCAACAACACCCGCCATCACAAAGACCATGATGATGTTGGGCACCGCCATGAAGGCGTTGGCGATGTCTGTGGCCGTCCAGGCGATGTCGCCCACGCCCACGCCGCCGATGAAGCCCATGCAGATGTACATGGCAAGGTACAGCGGCACCCAGCGGTGCCCAAAGAGGTAGCTGGTGACGCGGTCCCCGTAGTAGCTCCAACCCAGGATGGTGGAGTACGCAAAGCACAGGATGCCCAACATGAGCACCGGCGTGCCCACCACGGGGATGGTGCCGAACACCGCGTTGGCCAGGGTTGCGCCGTCGGTGACGTTGCAGTCCGCGATGAGGGTGGGATGCGCCATGAGCGTGGACACGATGACGAGGGCGCTCACCAGGCAGATGACCACGGTGCACCAAAAGGTGCCGGTCATGGCCACGAGCGCCTGGCGCGCCGGGTTCTTGGAGGCCGCCGCGCTCGAGATGAGCGGGGCGGTGCCCAGGCCGGACTCATTGGAGAACAGGCCGCGCGCGCAGCCAAACTGCAGGGCCACCATCAGGCCACTGCCCACCGCACCGCCAAAGGCAGCCTTGGGCGTGAGCGCGCACTCGAAGATGGTGACGATGGAGGGGATGAGGTACTCGGCGTTGCACACCATGATGTAGACGCAGCCGGCGATGTAGGCGATGCCCATGAAGGGAACGAGCTTCTCGCAGATGCGGGACACAGAGTGCAGGCCGCCGTAGATGATGAGCAGGGCGCTGCCGCACACCACCGCTGCCGTGATCCAGGGCTCCACGCCGAAGTTGGCGTTGATGACGGAGGTGATGGCGCTGGTCTGCACCGCAGAGCCGATGCCGAAGATGGTGAAACAGGCCATGACGGCAAACCAGACAGCCAGGACCTTGGCCCACCAGGGCACCGTGCCGTCCTCGCGCTTGAAGCGCTGCTCCCACACGTGCATGGCGCCGCCCATCATGTTGCCGCGCACGTCCTTGACGCGGTACTTCATGGCGGCAAAGACCTCGGTGTACTTGGTGGCCATGCCAAGGATGCCCGTGAGCCACATCCACAGCACCGCGCCCGGGCCGCCTGCCAGCACGGCCGTGGCAACGCCCACGATGGAGCCGGTGCCCAGGGTGGAGGCCAGGGAGGTCACCATCGCGGCAAAGTTGGAGACGTCTCCCTGCGCGCCGTCGTCGCTGGTGACGGAGAGCTTGAGCGCCAGCGGCAGCTTGCGCTGGATGAACTTGGTGCGGATGCTGGTGTAGATGTGGCACCCCAGCAGCAAGATGATCATGGGGGGACCCCACACAAAGGCGTCCACCTGGTCGACGAGAGAGACGATGTCCATAGAGCGTTCCGTTCAGGCTGGTGCAAGCGCGCCCAACGCGCGCCGTATTTCACAACCTGTCGATTCTAGTGCTGCCAAGCAGAGCCGGGGCACCCCATGCCGTCAACGGCCCCAGACGCTTCACAAAGCGCTGTGAAAGACCGGGCGCGCCCCCTCAGAGGGCGCTAGGCGCGCAGGGCCCAGAACGCAACGGCGCTGGCTGCTGCGACGTTGAGGCTGTCCACCCCGTGGGCCATGGGAATGCGCACCGTGTAGTCGCACTGCGCGATGGTCGACGCAGCCAGCCCGTCGCCCTCTGTGCCGAGCACGATGGCCAGCTTGTCCTCTGCCTGGAGCTGCTCGTCTTCGATGGAGACGGATTCGTCCGTCAGGGCCATGGCGGCCGTCTTGAAGCCCAGGCGCTGCAGCTGCTGGAGGCCGGCAGCGGGCCAGTCCTGCGGCTGGGAGCCGATGCGCGTCCACGGCACCTGGAAGACCGTGCCCATGCTCACGCGCACCGCGCGGCGGTAGAGCGGGTCGCAGCAGGTGGGCGTGACGAGCACGGCATCCATGTTGAGGGCAGCAGCGCTGCGGAAGATCGCACCCACGTTGGTGTGGTCGACGATGCCCTCGAGAACCGCCACGCGCCGCGCTCCCTCCAGCAGTGCCTCAACGCTGGGCAGGGGCTGGCGCCTGAACGCGCAGAGCACGCCGCGGGTGAGCTTGAAGCCGGTGAGCTGGCACAGCGTCTCCAGGTCCCCCGTGTAGACGGGCAGCTGGGGCTCGAGCGCCGTGCAGCGCTCGATGATGCCAGCCGCCTGGCCCTCGACGTGCTTGCGCTCCATGAGCAGGCTGAGCGGCTGGTAGCCGGCGTCGAGCGCACGGGCGATGACCTTGGGACTCTCTGCGATGAAGATGCCCTTCTCTGGCTCGAGCCTGTTGCGGAGCTGGGCCTCTGTGAGGCGGGCAAAGGCGTCGAGCCGCGGGTCGGAGAAATCCGTGACCTGGATGATGTTGGGCATGGCGCTCCCCGCGGCCTACAGCGGCGTGCGGCCGTCTGAGAACTGGGTGCCCCACTCCTTGTCGAGCTCCTTCATGAGCTTCTTGGCGGTGCGGGAGAGCTTGCGCGGGACCTCGACGGTGATGTGGACCATGAGGTCGCCCCTGGACTCGCGGCGCAGGCGCGGCATGCCGGCACCCTTGCAGCGCACGACGTCGCCGTTCTGCGTGCCGTCGGGGATCTTGACCTCGACTTCCTCGTCCGGCAGGATGCCCTGCACCTTGATGGTGGCACCGAGCGCCGCCTGGGCAACGCTGACAGTGGCGCGGCAATGGAGGTTGTCGCCGTCGCGCTCGAAGTACTTGTCCTGGTCGATGCGCACGGTTGCGAGCAGGTCGCCCGCCGGGGCGCCGTTCATGCCGGCCTCTCCCCTGCCAGCCAGGCGCACCTGCTGCCCGTCGCGGATGCCGGCGGGGATCTGGATGGTGACATGCTCCCTGTCTGGCACGCGACCCTGGCCGTTGCACTCCGGGCAGGGGTTCTCGATCACCGTGCCAACGCCGCCGCAGTCCGGGCAGGTGGTTGCCGTCTGCATGTCTCCCAGGAAGGTGCGCTGCACGCTGGTGACGCGGCCCGCGCCGTGGCAGGTGGAGCACTCGACCTCGCGGCCGTCGTCTACAGAGCCGGTGCCACCGCAGTCCTCGCAGGGGGCCAGGCGGTCGTAGGCGATCTCCTTCTTGGCGCCGGTGGCCACTTCCTGCAGGGTGAGGCGGATGCCGATGGCCATGTCGCGGCCCTCCCTGCGCACACGGGCGCTCTGGCCGCGGCCGCCCATGCCGCCGAAGAACGAGGAGAAGAGGTCGCCCATGCCGCCGAAGATGTCGTCCATGTTCACAGACTGGTAGCCACCGCCAAAGCCCTGTGCGGCGTCTGCCGTGCCGAACTGGTCGTACATGCGCTTCTTGTTGGGGTCGGAGAGGCAATCGTATGCCTCGTTGAGCTGCTTGAACTGCTCCTCTGCATCTGGCGCCTTGTTCACGTCGGGGTGAAGCTCGCGCGCCTTGTGACGGAAGGCCTTCTTAATATCCGCCTCTGATGCGTTGCGATCGACGCCCAGGATGTCGTAGTACTCGTAAGCCAAGAGATACTCCCCATCAACATACAAGCTCCCGCGCCGGATGAGGACCGCGCGCCAGGGGGCCGAAAACGTTTTTTGTCATTTTGGGCGATAGACTTTGGGCTGTCCCCTACCGTTTCAGAATCGTCACCAAGGTGTCCGCCGGAGAGCAGAACGCCCTCATAGCGGCGGTGAGCGGCCCGGCGAGCACCGCAGGGGAACATCTGCCCGAGTTTACATGCTGCGCTATGCGGAAGATGCAAGCTGCTGTAAAGTGAGAGGGACGCCATTGTCCATGCAGCACTGCAGCTCAGGCAGGCAGTGCCCCACCGGAGACCGAGCATGACACATGACAGCCAAAGCGCCCTCCAAGGCGCGCAGGCGGCCCAGGAGCCCGCCACAGCAGGCAGCAAGCGCAGCATCCTCGTCGTCGACGACGTCGAGATAAACCGCGACATGCTGGAGCTGCAACTCCATGACGAGTACAACATCCTGAAGGCGGCCGACGGGCGCGAGGCTCTCGGCATACTCAAGGAGCGCTACGGGGAGATCTCGCTCATGCTCCTCGACCTCGTCATGCCCAACATGACGGGAGAAGAGCTGCTCTCGCACATGCAGGGGGACAAGCTGCTCTCCTCCGTGCCCGTTGTGGTGATGACCGGAGAGGACTCCGTGGAGAAGGAGTCGCGCTGCCTTGAGCTGGGCGCATCGGACTTCATCCGCAAGCCTTTCGATCCCTTCATCCTCCGCAACCGCGTGAGGGGCCTCATCCGCCTGCACGAGGCAGACTCCGCCCTGGCCGCCATCGAGCGCGAGAGCCTCACCGGCCTCTACAACCGCGAGGCCTTCATCCACTACGCCCGCGCCTTCCGCAAGAGGCACGCCGGCAAGCAGCTGGCAGCAGTCATCGCCTCGATAGTCGACTTCGAGTACCTCGCAGAGCGCTTTGGCGAGGAAGCCGTGGCCGAGCACCTGCGCCAGACGGGGAAGATGTTCTTGGGGGTAGCCGACGTGTGCGTCGCCGGCTACCTGGGAGAAGGCCGCTTCATCACCCTCAACCTGCTGAGGGATGAGATGACCTTGGAGTGGATGAAATCGACCATGGGCGAGCTCCTCGCATCTGCGTCCATCCCCAGCGCGCGGGTCAAGTTCGGGATCTACTCCCCCGTGCCGCAAGACCGCGAGCTCGCACAGGTCTACCGGGCCATCAACCTCAAGATGCAGACCATCAAGCAGTCCTACTCTGAAGACTACGTCGTCTTCGGGGTGCAGGAGGAGGCATCCCTCGAGCGCCGCCGCCAGCTTGCGGCAGACATGGAGGCCTCCCTCAAGAACGGCGACTTCTACGTGGTCTTCCAGCCCAAGCACCGCGTTGCAGACGGTGCGCTGTGCGGGGCGGAGGCGCTCGTGCGCTGGAACCACCCCCAGCTGGGCCCGGTGTCTCCCGGCGAGTTCATCCCGCTGTTCGAGGAGAACGGCTTCATCAACCAGCTCGACTCCTACGTGCACACCCACGTCTACCGCATGATGAAGAAGTGGCTGAAGGAGGGCCTGCCCGTGGTGCCCGTCAGCGCCAACTTCTCGCGCCGCGACCTGCTCGACAGCTCCTACATCGACTACCTCGTCAGCATCCGGAAGGAGTTCCCCAACGACGTGCCCGCCCACCTGCTGCGGGCCGAGATCACAGAGAGCATGCTCACCCAGGACTTCGAGCTGCTCTTGGAGAACCTGGGCAAGCTGCGCAGCGTCGACTACAAGATCGAGCTCGACGACTTTGGCAGCGGTTACTCCAACCTGGCGGCCCTCGCCGACCTGCCCATCGACTCCCTCAAGCTGGACATGAGCCTGGTGCGCACGCTCGACACCAAGGAGCCCGTCGTGCGCCACTGCATACAGCTGGCACACGAGCTGGGGCTTTCCGTGGTGGCAGAGGGCGTGGAGACGAGGGAGCAGCTGGACAAGCTCTCCCAGATAGACTGCGACATCGTCCAGGGCTATTACTTCTCGCGCCCGCTGCCGCAAGACGAGTACGTCGAGTACCTCAAGTTCCACGCCTGAGCCCGGCGCACCCCCCTCCCGCGCTGCAAAGATGCCGTTGTGGTTGTTGTTTTCGCCCGCAAAACGGCCCTATGGTTGTTGTTTTCGAGCAAAAAGCCAACCACAAGCCCGGTTTAGGGGCGAAAACAACAACCACAAGCGTTGGATGTGGCAGCGGCCAGCCCTCGCCTCGTTCAGAGCGCAGCGCCTAGGCCGGGCCCAGGGGCATCTCCTCTGCAGAGCCGTCGAGGAGGTCGAGCATCAGCAGCCGGTTGCGCAGCAGGGGCTCGCGCCCGCAGAGGAGCTTGACGCATTCGGCAGCCTGCCAGGCAGCAACCGCGTAGGCGGTGAAGGGCAGGTTGCCCAGCTGCTTATGCTGGCTGGTGCCCTCCGTGCTGCCGTAGACCTCCACAAAGCTCACATCCCCCGGCAGCACGGTGCACACCTGGCCAAACCAGCCGGCGATGGCGCCGTACACGACGGGGATCCCCAGCTCGGCGGCAGCGCGCGCCATCCAGAAGCGCGCCTCCAGGTTGTCCAGGCAGTCCACCACGCAATCCGCTCCCCGCAGCAGCTGAGCGGCGTTTTCCTGCGTGAGGTACTCGACCACCGCCTCCACCTCGATGCCGGAGTTGACCGCTGCGGCGCGCTCTGCCGCGGCCAGGGCCTTGGGCTGTCCCAGCTTGCCTTCTGTGCAGAGCAGCTGGCGGTTGAGGTTGCTTTCCTCGAAGACATCGCCGTCGAT
>JBJEHM010000076.1:0-4174 GCA_051876075.1 Coriobacteriales bacterium | reverse complement strand
GCCGTCGATGGTGATGGTCAGCTTCTCTGACATCTACTGCCTCCCTTCTGTCAGCACGGCGTCTTGCTTGCAGACCTCGCGGCAGCTGCCGCAGGAGATGCAGGCGCTGTCGTCGATTACGTGCGGCTCCTTCAGCGCGCCCGAGATGGCGCTCGTGGGGCAGGCCTTGGCGCAGAGCGTGCAGCCTATGCACTTCTGCTCGTCGATGGAGAAGCGCGTCAGCGCCGCGCACACGCCTGCGGGGCAGGTGCTGCGCTTGATGTGGGCCTCGTACTCGTCGCGGAAGAAGCGGATGGTGGTGAGCACGGGGTTGGGGGCGGACTTGCCCAGCGCGCAGAGGCTGGCGTCCATCATCATGTGGCCGATGCGCTCGAGCAGCTCGATGTCGCCCTCGCGGCCGTGTCCAGCGCAGATGTCCTCAAGGATCGCCTTCATCTGGCGCAGCCCCTCGCGGCACGGCGTGCACTTGCCGCAGGACTCCTCGCAGAGGAACTCCGCGTAGTAGCGCGCGACTTCGACCATGCAGCTGCGGTCGTCCATGACGATCATGCCGCCAGAGCCCATCATCGCGCCGTATTCCTTGAGCGTGTCGAAGTCCACGGGCAGGTCGAGCAGCTCCTCGGGGATGCAGCCGCCAGACGGACCGCCCGTCTGAATGGCCTTGAAGGGCCTGTCCCCCTGTATGCCGCCGCCTATGTCGTAGATGAGGGTGCGCAGCGTGGTGCCCATGGGGACCTCGGCCAGGCCGGTGTTCTTGACCTTGCCCACCATGGCAAAGACCTTGGTGCCCTTGGACTTCTCTGTGCCCAGCTGGGCATAGGCTTCTCCGCCTTCGCGCAGAATGACGGGGATGGAGGCCAGGGTCTCGACGTTGTTGAGCACCGTGGGCTGCCCGAACAGGCCGCACTGCACGCTGCGGATGTACTTGGGGCGCGGCTCCCCCACCTTGCCCTCGATCGAGTTCATGAGGGCGGTGGACTCGCCGCAGACAAAGGCGCCGCCACCGCGCACGATGGACAGCTCGAGCGCGTAGCCGCTGCCCATCACGCTGGCACCCAGGATGCCACGCTCGTAGGCGGCGTCCAAGGCGCGCTGTATGTGGTCGCGCGCCAGGGCGTACTCGTCGCGGATGTAGAGGTAGCCCTCGTGCGCCCCTATGGCCAGCGCGCCGATGATCATGCCCTCGATCACGGCATGGGGGTCGCCCTCCATGATGGAGCCGTCCATGAAGGCGCCCGGGTCGCCTTCGTCGCCGTTGCAGACGATGTACTTGGGGAAGGCCTCGTAACCGGCCGCGCCGCGCCACTTGCGCCCGGTGGGAAAGCCCGCCCCGCCCTTGCCGCGTATGCCGCTCAGCTCAACTTGGGTGATTATCTCGTCTGGCGTCATGGCGAGCGCCTTCTTCAGGCCCTCGTAGCCGCCGCGCGCGATGTAGGCGTCGATGTCAAGCGGGTCGATGACGCCCACGTTGTGCAAGACGATCTTGGTCTGGTTGGCATAGAAGGGGTTGTCCCCCATGTGGAGGAAGGTCTCCTTGCCTTCCCTGTAGAGCAGGCGCTTGACGGGCTCGCCCTCCAGCGAGTCGACGACGGCGCCGGCGTCCTTGGGCTTCACGCGGTAGTACATGAGGTCCTGGGGCATGAAGCGCACGATGGGGCCGCGCTCGCACTCGCCCGAGCAGCCCGTGCGGCAGACCTTGCGCACAACCTGCGCGCTCAGGCCCTTCTCGGCGATGGCCGCCTCGAGGGCGCTTGCCACCTCCAGGGAGCCGTTGGCGATGCAGCCGGTGCCGCAGCACACGAGAATCTCTGTTGGCTCGGCCATCTAGCTCACCTCTCCTTCTGCGCGGTAGCTCTGGATGATGCCCGGCAGGTCCTCCATGCGCAGTTTGTTGTGATAGATGCTGTCGACCAAGATCACAGGGGCCAGCGCGCAGCTCCCCAGGCAGTTGACGAGCTCCACAGAGAACTCGCCGTCTTCCGTGGTCTCGCCCGGGTCTATGCCCAGCTCGCGCTTGAGGCCGGTTGCCAGGTTGATGGCTCCGCGGATATGGCAGGCGGTGCCGTTGCAGATCTTGATGATGTGGCGGCCCTTGGGCTTGAGGCTCAGGGCCTTGTAGAAGGTGGCCATGGAGTAGAGCTGGCTCACCGGGCACGACAGGTGCTCGGCCAGCGCATGGAGGCCTTCCTCCGGGATGTAGTTGAACGCATGCTGCATATCCTGCAGGGCGGCCAGGGCAAAGCGCCTGTCCTGCGGATATGCGGCAAGTATCTCGCCGATCTTGGCGGAGTATTCGGATTGAGTCATGCGGATCCCCCCTAGCCACCAGCCACAAGCGGCGTGATGGCAACGTAGTCGGACTCCGAGAGCGGGGTGTGCACCCCCTCCAGGTGCTCGATGTGGCGCCCGTTGACCATGACGATCACATCGTCCCCCTTGCCGGTGCCGGGCTCGTCCAAGACGAGCGGGCGCAGGGCGGGCCAGCGCTGCGAGAGCGCCGCAAGCAGCTCGAGCACCGTGGCCGGAGCCGGTATGTCTGCGCTGCGGCAGCCCGTGACCTGGCGGTATGTGGCAAAGAACTTGACGAGCATGGGCTCCCCTTTGGGTTGGGCACCGCCCCGAGCACGCTCAGGCGCTTGCGGGGCGGTGCGCTGGGTGCCTTGCAGGGCCTACAGGCTCAGCTCGGCGAGCTTTTCCGGGGTGGGAATGCCGTCTTGCGTCCAGCCGCGGACCTCGTAGTAGTCCGCCAGCATGGTCTGCAGCTCTGCCACCTTGCCCTTGGCGGGGCCGCTGGGCAGGGCCTCGCGCAGCAGGCGCGGCGGGAGGGTGTCCTTCTCAACGCCCGCCTGGATGTTGAAGCGCTTCTCCAGGTTCCAGATGCGCTCGCCCTTGAGCAGGATGTCCTCGTCGGACTCGTCGCTGCCCACTGCCTCGCGATACTGGCCGGCGATCTCTGGCAGGCCGATCGAGAAGGTGGTGAACAGGCAGGTGCCCGTTGAGTCGCACAGGGCGGTGAGGTCCTGGAAGGTCTTGAGCAGGGCGCCCTTGCCCTTGGTGACCAGCGGGTCCGTCTTCACGGGCAGGCCCAGGACCTCCGGGGAGATCATGTAGCCGCGCACGTGGCAGCCGCCGCGGTTGGAGGTGGCGTACTCGAGCGCGATGCCCTGGATGGCACGGCCGTCGTAGGCGGGCATCTCCTGCTTCTTGACGCTCATGGAGAGCTCCGGGTGGCCGTACTTCTCTGCCATGCGGTAGGAGCCCAGGCCGATGACCTGGCCAAAACCTTCGCCCGTGCCGCACATCTCCGTGAGCTTGACCATCGCCTCTGCGTTGCCAAAGCCCAGCTCAAAGCCCACGTCTTCCTTGGGCAGGTAGCCGGCCTCGTAGAGCTCGAAGGCGCAGGCGATGGTGGAGCCCAGGGTGATGGGGTCCATGCCGTACTCGTTGCACATGAAGTTTGCCTTGCAGATGGCGTCGAGCTCGGTCACGCCGCAGGCCGCGCCGTACGACCATCCGGCCTCGTACTCCGGACCCTCGCCAAAGCCGGCGTAGGGGCTGTCGTCCGGGATGCGGGTCACGCGGCCGCAGCCGATGGGGCAGCCAAAGCAGGACTGGTTCTTGACCAGGTACTCCTGAGCGAGCTTTTCTCCTGAAGTGGAGTCTGCCTGGTCCCAGTAGGAGCCGTCGCGGCCGTTGTGGAGCGGCAGGCCGCCGACCTCGTTGACGATGTTGACCAGGATCTCTGTGCCGTAGGCAGCCAGGCCGCTGCCCGTGACAGGATGGGCCTGGCAGATGGCACGGGCCTTGGTGACCTCTTCCAGGAACCTCTCCGGGCGGGCCACCTTGACCGAGCCGGTGCCGCGCACGGCAACGGCCTTGAGGTTCTTGGAGCCCATGATGGCGCCCATGCCGCCGCGGCCGGCAGCGCGGTTCTTGTCGTTCATGATGGCAGCGTAGAGCATGCCGCGCTCGCCCGGCGTGCCGATGGTGGCAACGCGGAACTTGCCCAGGCGCTCGATGAGGGCGTCTGTCGTGGGGTGCACCTCCTGGCCCCAGAGGTCGCTGGCATCGCGGAGCTCGACATCGGCGTCGTTGATGTAGAGGTAGACGGGATGCGGGGCCCTGCCCTCGAAGATGATGCCGTCATAGCCGGCGAACTTGAGCTCTGGGCCGA
>JBJEHM010000075.1:0-11729 GCA_051876075.1 Coriobacteriales bacterium | reverse complement strand
AGCGCTGGGAGTCGCAGCAGATGACGATGTAGGCGCTGGGGCGCTCGCCTTCCTCGGGGCCGGGTCCTGCTCGTCTGGGTAGTTTCCGCGGGCCCGCGGTGAACACCGCAGGCCCGGGTTGACGGTCCGCGGGTCAGACCCAGGGGACCACGAGTGTGAGAGGCACGGCGGCGAGAAGGATCAGCCAGCGCAGGGCAAAGCCGCCCACCAGCACGCCGATGTCAGACGCCGCAGAGATCGCATGCGCCTTCTTGGAGCGCTCGAACTCCTCTGGCGTGAAGAAGAGCATCCAGGTCTCCAGCGCGGTGGGGAGCACCAGGCCGATGATGAAGAACACCAGCCAGAACGCGACGGCGTACTCGCCGCAGACGAGCTTTGCCACGGACTCGCGGCCGGCGCCCGTCGCGTCGACGTACAGCATCACAAGCAGGATGACCACCAGGATGCGCTCGATGCAGGGGAAGACGAAGTGCAGCTTCTTGACCAGGCCCACCTGGTTGAACTCCTCCGGGTGCTTGAACACGGCGGCCAGGAGCACCGCTGCCATGCCTGTGGAGATTGCGGAGACCAGGAAGATGACGGGCACCAGCGCGTTGTTCCACAGCGGGAAGGTCTTGCAGGCACCCAGCAGCAATCCGGTGTAGACGCCCACCAGCAGGCCGAAGACCGAGCCCACGGCGTCGAGCCACTGCGGGACAGCGCGCCCGCTCAAGTCGAGGGCTGCCACGATGGCAGACACGACGACGAACACCGCCAGGAACACGACGCCCCAGGTCATGACCGAGCCGAAGTTGCCCAGCAGGAAGGCAAAGCGCAGCGGGTTGTGGAAGCCGGCGGTGGCGTCCACGATCAGAAGCAGCAGGCCGATGACGACGGTGATCGGGGCGATGATGCGGCCGATGCGGATCATGTTCACCGCCTGCGGGCAGTACCTGCGCAGCAGGGCGGAGGTCAGGAAGGCGCCGCCGCCCAAGCCGGCGAGGAAGAGGTAGCAGGCGATGATGAGACCCCATGTAGGTTCGTAGGACATTCCCATCACCTCACGTAGAAGACTTTGACGTCGGTCAGGTCGGGCACCAGGGGCTGCGCGCCGGTCGCTGCGAGCTCCTTGGAGATCTCGCTCTGCGGGTCGTCAAGGTCGCCGAAGACGCGGCAGCCGGTGAGGCAGGCCTCGACGCAGGAGCACATGTCGATGCCAGTCTCCTCGGCAGAGACCGTGCAGAAGCGGCACTTGTCGACCTCGCCGGTCTTGGAGTTGCGCACGCGCACCTGGTAGGGGCAGGCGGTCACGCAGTACTGGCAGCCGATACAGCGGCCGTGGTCGACGGAGACGATGCCGTCGGCGCCCATGTGGGCAGCCCCGGTGGGGCAGACCTTGGCGCAGGGGGCGTCCTCGCAGTGCATGCACTGGATGGGCACGTGCTCCACATGGACGCTGGGGTAGCTGCCCACCTCGCGCTCCTCGAAGCGGATGAAGGCCTCGTCGGCATCCAACCCGTTCTGGCGCTGGCAGGCAGTGCGGCAGGCATAGCAGCCTATGCACTTCTTGGTGTTGATGATCATTCCGTATCGGGCCATCATGCACCTGCTTTCATGATCGTGACGACAGCCTCCTGGCTCATGGCAGAGCCATAGCCCGGCTCGATGGCAAAGGGCACGAAGTCCATGATCCTCAGGCCCACGCCGTTCGCCGTGCGCAGCTCGGGCGAGCTGCAGCCGTAGTGGCTGGGCATGAAGAGCACGCCGGGACGGATGCGCTGGGTGACCTTGGCGCGCACGTGCCCGCTGGAGCAGTCGTTGTACACGATGATCTCGTCACCGTCCTCGACACCCGCCTTGGCGGCGTCCTCGGCGCTGATCCACACGCGGGCGAGGTCGTAGTCCTCTGTTATGTTCATGAGCTCGGGGATGTTGGCGGTCATGGTGTGGCTCATGTTGGGCTGCTTGCCTCCGATGAGCCTCAGCTCGCCAACCTGCTCTTTGGGCATGACAGCAGGCTCCACCCACACGGGGCAGGGGGACAGGCCCGCGGCTGCGCATGCCTCGCTGCAGAACTGCACCTTGCCGGTGGGGGTGTTGAAGACGGGCTCGGAGCCGTACGTGAAAGCCTTCTCTGGGAAGGCGACCGTGCCGCCCGCCTGGCGCAGCGCGTCCAGGCTCAACCCCACGGTCTGCAGCTCGGCTTCTGCGAGCTCCTCGACCGTGAAGCGGAAGTAGTCGCCAACACCGCAGGCCTCGGCCAGCTCCGAGAAGATCTCGTCCACGGACTTGGCGCCTTCTGGGCGCTCGAGCACTTGGTCGCGCAGGGTGACGGCAGGCACCTTGCCTGCGATGAACTCGGGCAGCTCCATGCGCTCCAGGTAGACGCATTCTGGCAGGACGTAGTCCGCCAGCTGGGCCGTCTCGCTCATCTGCACGTCGCAGACCACCATAAGCTCCAGCTTGCCCAGGGCCTCTGCCAGGTAGGCGGGGTTGGAGTAGCCGGCGGCCATGTTGGAGTTGTAGAAGAACATGCCCTTGATGCGGCCGTCATGCGCGAGCTGCGCTGCGTAGACGTTGGAGCCCATGCTCGACAGCGCCAGCGGGTACTGCTCGGAACCTAGGATGGGCGCTGCCGGCGCGGGCACGGCGGGGAACTTCTCCGCGTCGAGCTCGCCGGGTCCAAAGCTGGCGGTGAGCAGGGAGCCGCCTTTCTGGTTCCAGCAGCCCAGCAGGGTGTTGAACAGGCACAGGGCGCGGGCGGTTTCGCCGGAGTTTGCGTAGGCGCAGCCGTAGGCGGCGCGCCAGCCAGCCTCGATCGAAGCCGCAGGGGCTGCCTGCGCGAACTGCACAGCCAGGCGCTCGATGACCGCAGCGTCTATGCCGCAGACATCCTGTGCCCACAGGGGCGTGTAGCCGGCGATGGCCTTCTCCCATTCCCCAAAGCCCGTGCCGTGCTTCTTGACGAAGGCCTTGTCGTAGAGGCCGCGGCTCACGAGCACGTTGGACATGGCCAGGATGAGCGCGAGGTCGGTGCCGGGGCGGATGGGGACCCACTCGTCTGCGAAAGCCATGGAGTTGTTGCAGCGCGGGTCGACGATGACGATGTGCGCGCCGTTGGCATGCGCCTTCTGGAGGGCAGCCACGGCAGACGGGCGGATAGCGTCGCAGTAGCTGCGCCCGATGAACATAATCATCTTGGCGTTGGCGACATCGGCCGAGAAGTTGGCAGCGCCGATTGCCTGAGTGAAGCCGCTCTCCTTGGAGAGGTTGCAGGCTGCGCCGTGGGTGTAGACGTTGGCGCTGCCCAGGGCGTTCATGAAGCGCTTGGCGTAGTACTTGCCGCTCGGACGCGGGTCGTGCACCAGGGCTAGGGCCTCGGGGCCGCGCTCTGCGATGATCGCGTGGACCTTCTCGGCGATCTCTGCGTAGGCCTGCTCCCAGCCGATCTCTTGGAACCTGCCGTCCTCGCCCTTCTTGAGGGGCGCGGTGAGGCGGTCGGGCGAGTACGCGATCTGGGAGTAGCCGTAGCCCCTGGCGCAGAGCTTTCCCTTTGCGTAGGGGTGCGCGGGGTCGCCGATGAGCTTGTCGAGCTTGCCGTCGACCACGTAGGCCTTGAAGCCGCACTTGCTCGAGCAGGCGTTGCATAGGCTGTGGGCGGTGCGGGTCTGGCCTGCGGCCTGGTCGACCTCGGCCAGCGCTTGGGGCATCTTGCCCGCTGCTGCCGCAACGCCGCCTGCCACCGCGCAGGTGGCGGCGACGCCGGCTGCTCCGGCGAGGAAGCTGCGCCTTGTCACAATGTTCTCTGACATGTCAGGCTCCCTCCCTTAGGCCTCCACCAGCGTCACCGTGCGGACAACGCCCTGGTCGATGACCGCCTGGGCGATGTCCTGCCAGTCGATAAACTGGATGGCGCCGTTGGGGCACTGCTCCGCGCAGCGGCCGCAGCTGATGCACTTGGTGGAGGTGTTGGTCTCCGGGTCGATGCGCGGCATGTTCCAGGGGCATGCCTGAGAGCACATGCCGCACCCTATGCAGACGTCCGGGTCGACCACGCGCGCGCCGGTCTTGGAGTCGGCGGAAATGGCGTGGACCGGACAGTAGTTGGCGCATTGCGGGTCGGCGCACTGCTTGCAGTGCTCGACCGTGAACTCGCAGGCACCCTCGCCCAGGCCGTAGCTGCCCTCGTTGGTGTCTGGGCTGGCGCCGAAGTTGTAGTTGTCCCACACGCGGACGCGTGCGATCTCCTGGCACACCCTGCCGTCGTTCTTGAGGGTGCACATCATCTCGCAGCGCTGGCAGCCGGAGCAGCGGGCGCGGTCCGTGACGATCATCTTGGTGGGGGTTGTGCGGATATCGATGCGGCCGGAGGCTATGGAGCGCTCCGTCACGCCCCAGGACGCCAGCACGCCGCCGACGATCAGACCCGCAACGCCGCATCCTGCCATCTGGAGCACTGTGCGGCGGGTGAAGCGCTTGCCGCTGCCATCGCACTGCTCGGCGGGCGATGCAACGTCATTGCTCTGGATCTCTGACATGTTGTCTCTCCCCTCGTTGCTTCTCTTACGTCTCTTGGGGACGGCCTTCCTCGCTGGCCTGTCCCCAGGGAGCTCTCTCGGCGTCTGGCGCTCACACAACAGTTGGCAGGGTATTCCCGTGCAAAGAGGGGGCATCCCCTGTTTGAGGGACACTTGCGCAGGGGTTCGCCCGGGACTGAAGCAGGGGAGGGGGAGTGCAGAAATACCCCGAAAGAGGGGATGGGGTGCCTTGAGCTTGGGGCATCATACAGCCCGATAGCTCCAAGTCGGGTCTGCAGGGCTCACGCAACAGGTTTTCTGCATGAGAGAGATTTGGAGTAGAACATGGCTGACACCAAGTCATACGGCTGGGCCGGGAAGATCCTCCGCGTCGACCTGAGCTCCGGCACGGTCAGCACCCAGCCCACAGACCCCTACAAGGACTACATCGGCGGCATGGGCCTGGCCAACAAGATCATGTACGACGAGGTCCCCGCCGGCACCAAGCCCTTCGACCCCGCCAACAAGGTCGTCTTCGCCGTCGGCCCCCTGACGGCATCCGGTGTGCCCCTGGCAGGGCGCACCACCATCGTCTCGCTTTCGACCTTCACCAAAGACGAGCTGGTCGTCGACGCGCACTGCGGCGGCATGCTCGGCGCCAAGATCAAGCTGGCAGGCTGGGACGCCGTGGTGATCGAGGGCAAGTCCCCCAAGCCCGTGTACGTGATGATTGACGACGGCAACGTCAAGATCAAGGACGCCGGCATCGTGTGGGGCAAGGGCACCCGCGCCACCACCGAGACCCTGTGCAGGCTCGAGGGCACCGACTGCTGCGTGGCCACCATCGGCCCCGCCGGCGAGAACCTGCTGCCCTACGCCTGCATCATCAACTCGCGCAACCACTCCGCAGGCGCCGGCACCGCCGCCGTCTTGGGCTCAAAGAACATGAAGGCCCTGGTCGTGAGGGGCACGGGCTCCGTCAACGTCAAGGACCCCCAGAAGGTCGCCGAGCTCTCCGACTACATGCTGCGAGACATCATCGGCTCCAACAACAACCACGTCGTGCCCTCCACCCAGCAGGAGTGGGCGGAGTTCTACGACGAGGGCAGCCGCTGGACCGCGCGCAAGGGCCTGTACTGGGCCCAGGCGGAGGGCGGCCCGGTCGAGACCGGCGAGCCCAAGCCCGGAGAGATCAACACTGTGGGCTACCGCTGCATGAAGACCACCAAGGACGATGGTCCCGAGGCAGAGAAGTACACCATCAAGATGAACGGCTGCCACAGCTGCCCCATCCACTGCTACTCGGACATGCGCGTGCCCGCGTCCAAGAGCCACGGCGGCTACGAGATCACCGGCAACACCTGCGTGCCCAACTTCCCCTTCAAGTACATGATCCCCATCCTGGGCGAGGAGACCACCGTGGTCGACAACACCGAGGACTCCCTGGTCTGGAACCAGGTCATGGGCTCGATCGTCGACGACCTGGGACTGTGGTGCAATTACGCGCAGCTCTACCGCGACATCGCCCACTGCTACGCCACCGGCGTGTTCAAGCGCGTGCTGCCCGCCAGCGAGTACAACCGCTTCGACTGGAGCAAGTTCAAGAAGAACGACCCCTCCCTCATGGCGGAGCTGCTGCCCTTCATCGCGCAGAACGACTCGGAGATCTCCTACATCGCCCACGGCACCTACGTGTGGACCAAGCGCTGGAACGACATGGAGTGGTTCAACAACATGGCCTCCAAGCTCATCAGCCCGCGCGGCTGGCCCGTGCACCACTCCCAAGAGTGCTTTGGGCAGGTGGGCATGCTCTACAACAACCTCTTCAACCGCGACGACATGATCCACTCCGCCGTCAACTTCCAGGGCTGCGGCCTGCCCCTCGACATCAAGAAGGCCATCGCGGCCGAGCTGTGGGGCGGCGAGGACGCCATCGACCCGCCGCTGAACTACACCCCCATGAACGAGCACAAGGCGAACTTCGTGTGGTGGAGTGTGGTCACCGACGTGCTGCACGACTCGCTCACCCTGTGCAACTGGGTGTGGCCCATGGCGATGAGCCCCTCCAAGAGCCGCGACTACCGCGGCGACCTGGACCTCGAGGCGCAGTTCTTCACCGCCGTCACGGGCATCGAGGTGACCACGGAGCAGCTCTACAAGGCCGGCGCGAAGATCATGACCCTGCAGCGAGCCAACACCGTGCGCGGCATGAGAGACGCCAACGGCAAGATGGGATGCAACGACATGCGCTCCATCCACGACTGCTACACCGAGTGGCCGTTTGCCAAGGACCCGGACTTCAAGCCTTTCACAGAAGGCACAGACAAGATGGACAAGGACGACATCCAAAAGGGGCTGACCATGGTCTACAGGTGCTTTGGCTGGGACGAGCAGCTGGGCTGCCCCACCGCGCAGTGCTTGGACGACTACGACATGCCCGATGTCAAGGAGGAGCTCGCCAACCTGGGCCTGCTGCCCTAAGGCAAGGAGGCGCTCTGCGAGAGAAGAACCCTCTCCCCCCAGAAGGGGCCCCGCGGGGCCCCTTCTTTGTGCTTGCAAGCTTAACGGAACTGTCAAGGAAGCCTCCGAGCCGTCATTTCGACCGGAGGCACGCAGCGCCCCTCAACGCGTCATTTCGACCGGAGGCACGAAGTGCCGGAGTGGAGAAATCTCGGGTAGAGCCGCAAGACCGCCTCTCTCGAGCATCGGTCTCCTAACTCAGCCCGAGATTTCTCCACGCGCTCACTAACGTTCGCTTGGTCGAAGTGACGGTTGCAAGCTGGACTTCATTTTGGTCCAACAGAGCCTTCCTTGGTGTGTTGGGGACAGGCCCCGGTATCACACGTTCATGTAGCGGCCCACGGCGTCCCACTCGGCCAGGGCGGAGGCCTGCTGGCAGCTCAGGTAGCTGGTGGAGTAGTAGTAGACGCTGCCGTCGCTTGCCTGGGTCCTCTGGATGTCCGCGTAGTCCTCGTCCTCGCTGGCCTGCTGCCAGGCCTCCTCGACCTGCTCGGCGCTCAGGCAGATCGGGTCGTTGCGCAGACAGCGCGCGCTCAGGGGGCGCGGGTAGGTGCGAGACTCCTCGCGGATGCACTCCGCAAAGGTATCGAGCGGGTTGTCCTGTGCGGCCAGGAAGGCCCAGCGGGCAAAGCTGTCTGTCATGAGGGCCGTGTCGTAGAGGTAGAGCGCGCCGTCGGATCCGCGCAGGCACTCGATGCCGCTGGGGTCGGCCACCAGCTCGCGCTCCTGCGGCCGCTCGCCTGTCTCGACCAGGACCCACTCGCCGTCCACCTGGCACAGCTCTGTGCCCGCGGGGATGCGCAGCCCGGCAAACGGGCCCTCCTCCACGAGGACGGTCTGCGCAGCGGGCTGCTTCTGTGGTGCGCGCCCTGCGGCCTTCTCATATGCTGCGGGTTGATTCTGCTCCGGGGCCTCCTGCTCCTCTGGCTGCGGGGGCTCGTCGTTCCTCAGAAAGCTGGGGATGCCGACGGCGCGCGGGGCGAAGCGGCTCCTCCGGGCGGCCGCGTGCACGGGCTCGCCAGCTGCTGTGGGGGAGCCTTCTGCCGGCTCCTCGTGCTCTGTAGGGTGCTCGGCCTTCCAGGCGGCAACCGCCTTGGCACAGCTCTCACCAAGCTCTTGGGGCGTCATGTGCGCGGGGACGAGCCCTGCCTCCTGCCAGCCCTGCGGCGTCGAGAGGCGCCCGGCTGCCGAGTCCGCCCTCACCTGCATGAGAGTGCGGGCGACGGCGTTGCGCTCCTCGCGCTCCTCTTGCTGGCGGATCTCTGCCACCTGCTTGTCAATGCGACCGTCCCTCAGCGAGCAGTGCTCGCACATGGTGCAGGCCACCGAGTAGGGACTGCAGGGGACGGAGGCGTCGAGCTCTGCCAGGGACGCCCCCTCGCGCAGCAGGTAGTCGCCCACCAGCGCGCGCACGCTCTCCACGGCGATGTAGAGGGTGTTGTGCTTCTCCTCGGGCACGCCGCCCACGGCCTCGCTCAGCTCGTCGACTGTGATCTCGAGGGCCTGGGATAGGGTGCGGCCCTCGGCGAGGGTGCAGGCCATGCTGGCGCAGCCGATGATTGCCAGGCAGCCGTGGGCCTTGAAGCCGGCCGCCTCGATGACGCGGGTCCGGGGGTTCACGCGCGCGAACAGGCGGACGAAGATCTCCCCGCGCTTGGACTTGCCCACCGTGCACCTGCAGTTGAAGCCCTCGGGCTTTCCGCTGTTGTCAAAGCTCGCGATCAGCGCGAGGAACTTCTCTGAGTAGCGGCTCACCCCGTTGTCAGCTATGTATGTGCCGTGCTAGCCGCTCGCTTCCCAATAGCCCGACTTATTTGAGCCGACGCGCTGAATCAACCCTGCCCTCTTCAGCGCCGCTATTCCGTTGTCGACAGTGGTCTTGCCCACGCCCAGAAGCGACTGCAGCTGGTGCTTGGTCACGTTGGGGTTGTTCCTGATCTCGGCGAGCATCTTGCGCTGGGTCTCGCTCAGCCGCACCTCTGTCTTTGGACTGCCCTGCTGCCCTGTCCCGGTATCCTGCATGGTGTTGACCCAGCGGAACGGGACCCTGACCACGATGGAGTTCTCGCGGAACTCGAAGGCGTCCTTCCCGTATCGGTTGGTGATGACGGGGACGCCCCTCCTCTCGACGACCCGGTCGGCCTCGTCTGCCTGGATGATGTTCAGCACGTCGCCGTACCTGAGGACCTCGTCTAGGGAGTACAGAAGGCACTGGTTGCCGAACTCGCGCACCGAGTACATGCGGCCGGCCTTCGTCTTCCCGGAGAAGATCGCCACCCTGAGCGGGACGTGGGAGTTGTCGGAGAGCATCTGCGCCAGGAGGTCGGTACCGTCTTCGCGGCGGGTACCGTCAGGGTCACGAGGTGTTTCCCACCTACGTCTAGTTCGTCGAACCCGAAGGCGATGCTTGGCTCCAGCTGGCGGGCGAGGTAGTGCTTGAGCGGCTCGCCTCTATCGCCCAGTTTATTACCCATGTGCCCCGGGCACCTTGTCTCGGTCTGGTATAGTAATCTCAATAGGAATGTAACGCACTTTTGAGACTGGAGGCATAATGGACTTCACGGGGCTTCCCAGCAGCGGGCGATTCTACTCCGGTAGCGAGCGCAAAAAGGGACTGCGCGGAGCAGACGGGAGCTGCTACATGGTCAAGTTTCAGAAGTCATCTCCCTTTGGCAAGTGCTTCAACCATGTCTCGGAGTATATCGGCTCCCACATCTTCCAGCTGGCGGGTATCCCTGCGCAAGAGACCTTTTTGGGTACCTACGGTGGGGAGCCTGTGGTCGCATGCAGGGATTTTATCGAGCCCGGTACACAGTTCGTTCCCTTCAACGACGTGGGGGAGAGCACCCTTGAGGAAGACAGGGAAAGCTACCAGTACGACTATGAGGACATCATGCAGATGCTGCGTGACAACTCCAAGCTCACCAGTGTTGAGGAGACGATCGAGGCATTCTGGCGCATCTACGTCGTCGACGCTCTCATCGGGAACTTCGACCGTCACGGTGCCAACTGGGGCTTCATCAAGAGCCAGGGCAGGTATTCGCTCGCACCGGTCTTCGACAACGGGTCGTGCCTCTTTCCCCGTCTGGTGGACGACGAGGCTCTGGGGGAGGTTCTCGGTTCCGAGGAGGAGATGCTCAAGCGGGTGTTCGGGTTTCCTTCCTCGCAAATCCGCCTGGACGGTAAGAAGAGCTCGTACCACGCTGTGATGAGCAGCGGGCGTTTTGAGGAGTGCAATGAAGCTCTGGCATACGTGCGTGAGGAGCTTGACATGACCGCTGTCCACAACCTTGTCGACAGCGTCGGCTGCGCGTCTCTGCAGCGCAGGGAGTTCTACCATCGCATGCTCGAGCTGCGCTGGGAGCACATGGTCCGCATTCCTGCGGAGCGCCTTGCTGGGGGCGGGTTGAGGTGAGGGCGGCGGTCACGCGCGGGTCGATTATGGTGACAGACCCGGATCTCATGTTGGATTACCGCGTTGCAGACATCGACTACACGGAGTGGGAGGACGGATCCTTCGAGTACCGCTTCACGCCCGACTACGAGGTCATGGAAATGGTCCCGGGCGGGCTGTTCCAGGGGATACCCGGGCTCAACCTGGAGTTGAGACTGCCGGAGTACATCCGGCGCAACAGGGTTCCCGTCTTCATTTCGGAGCGCACGCCCTCGGAGAATCGCGAGGACGTGCGCGAACTCCTCGAAGAGGTCGGGCTCGACTACCTGGACAGACTCGAATGGCTCATTCGCACGGACACCCGCTACTCGGGCGACCCTCTCTACGTTGTGAGGAGGCTTGACCGCGAGCCCCTGGAGGTTGGGAGCATGGAGCACCTTGCGGCGCGCTCTGCTCCCGCGATGAAGGAGCTGCTCTGTGCCCTCTGCGCAGGTAGGGACGTGATTGGAGACGGCCTAGAGATTCGCGGGGGTTTCCGTGCATCCTGCCATGCGCTGCTGAGGGGGCTCTACTCTAAGGAGAAGGCTTTCCTCGAGCAGCGCAGGCTAGAGGGTGTCAGAAAGGGTGTCGAGCAGGGACACTACCACGGCAGGTCGAGGAAGGGCGTCGACGAGGTCAAGCTCGCCTACACCGTGGAACGTCTCGATGCTGGCGAGCTCACTGCACAGGAGGCCGCCGATGAGCTGGGTCTGAGTCGCGCAACCTTCTACCGTAGACTCAAGGAGTTCAGGGAAGGCGGTGCCGTGGCCTAGCGAGGAGCGGCATTGGACTCGCCGCGCTTGCATGTGCGGCCACAGGGGCGCTACCTCATGCGCCTCGACGAGGACTGTTGAGGCAGGAGCGGCTGCTCTCTGGCCTCAAGCCAGCTGGCGAATGTAATCGAGGACGGGCTCGATGTGGTGCGAGCGATTGGTGCCGTCGAAGCCTGCCTCCATGGCCAGCAGCTGCTGCTGTGCGCAAGGTCTTTGATCTTGCCGTCCATGCGGGTCTCCTTGGTTCAAAAACGCCTCGCTATGTCGAATTGTTGCGCCACTGACCCATGTGGAAGCGCTCGCAGACAAAAGAACAGCCCTTTGAGCAGGGGTTATGTGTCCCTGACCCCTCAAACGGCAAAAGGACACACGGCTCTCATCTGACTGGGCGGGGCCCTGTTAGCTGGCCTAGCTCTTCCCTCATTCACGCCATTCGCTACGCCCATTCCCCGCACAACCTTAGGTCACCCCGCTCCGGGCACTTAGCACCGCAATCGAGTGGAGGAC
>JBJEHM010000074.1:43843-46211 GCA_051876075.1 Coriobacteriales bacterium | reverse complement strand
CCCTACAACAAAAGCGGGTTAATCCTATCAATTTAGATGTGCCAACCCAACTCGCATCACCGCACGGCGTTTTGACTGATTGAGGGCAAAACCCTAGAGTCTTTGAACGCGGCAGCGCTGCAGGCTGCAGTTGCTCTAGCGTGGCAGGGATAGACTTGCCCCAGGCGCGCCTTGCGGGCAAGGAACAACGCCAACTACGCTGCGAGGTACCCGCTATGAGCACATTCGGCTTGATCGGCTTGCTCCTGTCCTTTGCCGCCACCGTCATCTGCGTCATCGCCCTGGTGGCCGGGCGAGCGCTTGGACAGCGCGAGCTTGGCAGCACCCTCAGCTGGGCCGGCCGCATCGCCGCGCTCCTCTCCGCGCTTGGTCTGAGCGTTGCCTGCCTGGTGATGGTTTACTGCCTCTTCGCAGGCGATGTGAGTATCCAGTACGTGCTCGACAACCGCAGCTTTAGCAGCGGCGTGCTGGGTGCACTCTACAAGTTGAGCGGGCTGTGGGCTGGACGCAGTGGGAGCCTCATGTTCTGGGCGTGGCTCGTCTCTGTCTTTGGCGCGCTGGTGGCCCTGCACCGCCTGGGCAAGGTGAAGGCCTTGGACAACATGGCGGTCCTCGTCATGCAGCTGGTGCTCGCCGCCTTCCTGGGCGTGCTACTGTTCTCGCCCGAGAACATGCCCTTTGCTCTCACCGATGCGAGCTATTTCAACGAAGACGGCTCGCTCACTGCGGCAGCGCAGGTCCACGGCATGAACAGCCTGCTGCAGCACTGGGCCATGGCCATACACCCGCCCATGCTCTTCCTGGGCTACGCCGGCCTCACCGTACCCTTTGCGTATGCCATCGCGGCCTGCATCTGCAACGAGCCCAGCGAGCAGTGGGTGCTGCGCAGCAAGCGCTACGCTCTGGCCGCGTGGTTCTTCCTCACGGCGGGCATAGGTCTGGGTGCCGTGTGGGCCTACGTGGTGCTGGGCTGGGGCGGTTACTGGGGCTGGGACCCGGTGGAGAACGCCTCCCTGCTGCCTTGGCTGATGTGCGTTGCCCTTGTCCACAGCTTCACGCTGTACGAAAAGCGCGGGATCTTCCGCTGCTGGGCCGTGTTGTGCGCCAGCCTGGCCTTCTGCTTCTGCATCGTGGGCACCTTCATCAGCCGCAGCGGTCTGATCGAGAGCGTCCACGCCTTCTCTGGAGACCCCACCAGCTTGGCGCTCTTCGCAGCGCTCATCGTCTTGAGCGCTGGCGCCGGGGCCGTTGGATGCATCGCCCGCCGCAAGAGCTTTGCGCCTGCGCAGAGTGCCCGCGAGATCGAGAGCCTCATCAGCCGCGATGGCGCGTACTTCGTCAACAACGTCCTCATGGTGGTGCTCACCGTGGTGCTCTGCTACCTCACCGTGGCGCAGGCCCTGCCCAGCTGGCTTCCCTTTGGTGGGCAGAGCATCGCCAGTGGCAGCTACGAGCTGCTGGCACGGCCAATAGGCGCGCTCTTCTTGCTGATGCTTGCCGCCTGCCCGCTGCTGGGCTGGTGCAAGACGGATCCGCGGGCCTTCGCGTGCAAGGCGCGGGTGCCAGCCGTGTGTGCGCTGCTGCTCTTTGTCCTGCTGGCCGTCTACTGGGCACTCGTCCTGCTGCCGGCCTACAACAGCACGGTGCAGGCTGGCGACTCCGTGGCTCAGCTCGTACTGGAGCAGGGCCCTGCCGCCTACTACAACGGCCTGGCGCTGTTCTCCTTTGCCGTGGCATCGCTGCTCATCTTCACCAGCCTCTTCCAGGTGTTGCCGCCCTTGCGCCAGCTGCGCCGCCCCGCGGCAGGGGAGGGGCAAGGGGAGAACCAGCCTGAGGAAGCGCCCCATGCTCCTTCGAGCTCCGCTCCCAGGCGCCGCGTGAGCCTCGAGCGCGTTGGCTCCGCCGTAACCCACATGGCGCTTGGCGTGATGCTCATCGGCATGGTGGGCAGCTCGATGTACGTCACGGAGCGCAGCGGCTACCTGCCCTACGACCAGGCCACCGGCACCTGCACCGAGCGCTTTGCCGTGGGTGACTTCGAGCTCGAGTTCGCCGGCGGCAACGCCCAGATGTCAAGCGACTACACCAGCGTGGAGTACCAGATCGAGATGGGCGTTTACAAGGATGGCAACTACCTGGGGCGCGTCAACCCGCAGATCGTCATCGTGGCGGCTACCCAGCAGCAGAAGTACAACGCCGGCGTCATCGGTCTGCCGCAGGAGGACCTCTTCGTGGTGTACCAGGGCGTGAGCTCTGCAGACAGCAGCATCCACATCGACGTGCGCATCAACCGCCTCATCAGTGTGGTGTGGCTGGGCCTGTTGCTCCTGTGCGCCGGCATGCTGCTGAGCACCATCGGCGCCCGCCC
>JBJEHM010000074.1:37759-43743 GCA_051876075.1 Coriobacteriales bacterium | reverse complement strand
TGGGCCTGTTGCTCCTGTGCGCCGGCATGCTGCTGAGCACCATCGGCGCCCGCCCCCGCAAGCGCGAGTAGCGCCCGTTGTCGCACGTGGCGCTGTCCAAGATTAGGGGTTAGGCGGCGTCTAGTGTCCAAAAAGCAGGGTTAGGCGGCGTTCGCAAAAATACAAACGCCGCCTACCTGCCGTTTCTGGACAGCAGACGCCGCCTAACACGCCTTTTTGGACAGCAGTCTTGGGCCGGGCGCGGGGGCGGATGCCACCCAGGGGCCCTTAAGCGGCGCCCGCCCAGGCGCGCCTACAGCTGCATGAGCTTGTGGGCTATGGCGTAGTCGACCAGCTCGGCGCGGCTCTTGAGCTTGAGCTTGGTGTAGATCTTGGAGCGGTGCGCTTCGATGGTCTTCACGCACAGGAAGAGCTTGTCCGCGATTTCTCTGTTGGTGTAGCCGTGCGCCAGCAGGCGGATGATCTCCAGCTCGCGGGTTGTGAGCTTTTGCGCGCGGGCCAGCTCCTCCATCTCTGTTGGGCTCAGCTCGCGGCCCATCAGCTCGCGCATCTTGGGGTGGATGTAGAGGCTGCCGCCCAGCACGCTGTTGATGCAGTCGATAAGCTCCTGCGCAGACGAGTTCTTGAGCATGTAGCCCTGGGCGCCTCCGCGCAAGGTGTAGTAGATGTACTCCAGATCTGCATACATGGTGAGGATGATGACCTTGGTCTGCGGGAAGTCGCGCGTGATGTCCTCACAGGCAGACAGGCCGCTCTTGCCCGGGGGCATGCTGATGTCGAGCAGCAACACGTCCGGCTGCTCGCGCGAGACTGCGGCATAGGCCTGCGCGCCGTCTGCCGCTTCACCCACCACCTTGAACTGGCCGGTCTGCTCCAAGATCATCTTGAAGCCAGCGCGCACCATCTCGTGGTCATCGGCCAATACGATCGTGATCATCGGGCCTCCTCCCCAACGTTCTTACCGCGCCCCGTTGGCGCCACGAGCGACACAACGGTGCCGCCGTCCCCGGATCTGAAGGTGAGTTGCGCGCCGATGATCTTGGCGCGCTCGCGCATGCCCTGCAGGCCGCAGCCGCTGCCGCGGATCACGGGAGCATCGACGTTGAAGCCCTCCCCGTGGTCGACCACGTGCGCCTCAACCCAGTCTCCCGCGTCGTTGATCTGTACCAGCGCCCTGTCTGCGCCGGAGTACTTGCACGAGTTCAGCAGCGCCTCCTGGATGATGCGGTAGATCTGCGTCTCGTACGCGGGCTCCATGCGCTCCATTTCCTCTGGCACCTCAAAGTCCACCTGCACGCCGTAGCTTTCACGGTACAGCAGCGCCTGGCTGCGCAGGGCGCTCACCAGGCCAAAGTGGTCGAGCGTGGAGGGCCGCAGCTCCACGGAGATGTTGTGGAGCTCGTCGAGCACGGTGTCGAGCACCAGCTGCGCCTGTGCCGCGTTGTCCGCGGGGCTCTCCTCGCACACGCCCATGCCCTGCTGGCACAGGATGATGCGCTGCAGCAGGAAGCGCACGCCCAGCAGCTCCTGGGCGATGCCGTCGTGCAGCTTGCGGCTGATGCGGATGCGCTCCTCCTCCTGCGCGGCGATGAGCCTGGAAACGGTGGACTTGCCCAGGTACTGGTCCTTGGCGGCCTCTTCCCCCGCCTGCGCGACCTCCTCGAAGTCAAAGGCGTCTGCAGTGATCACGCCAAGGTCGCACAGGCCTGCCGCCAGCTCTGCGCGCAGGCGCTCGTAGAGTTCCTGATGCCCGCTGTGCGTGCTGCGGAAGGCGCAGAGCAAGACGCCCACCACGCGCTCATAGCGCACGACGGGCAGCGCCAGGAAGCTGCGCAGGTCCTCGGCAAAGACGATGGGGTAGGAGGAGTACTCGCGCGGGTCCATCTCTCGGTCTATGTCTGTGAAGAGCATGGGCTTGCCCGCTTTGAGGACGATGCCGCCGATGCCGTGGCCCGGCGCCAGCGAGATGCGCTTGTAGCGCTCGCCGCTTGCCCCGGCGCTGTAGATCCAGTGCAGGGGAGAGCCGTGAAAGGCGGCAAGCCCCAGCGCCACAAAGTCAAAGCCGTATTCGCTGTGGAGCTCTTGGACCTTCTGCGAATACTCCGCGTTCTCTCCCCGCAAGGTCTCCTGCGAGAAGTTCATCAAGCTGCTCACGCGCCGTTCTCCTCCCAGCTGCATGCCTGCTTGGCTGACGCTCAGCACAGCATGCAGCTCCTTGGCCAAATCCCCTTTGCCACAAAGCCTAGGGATTATCCCATGTGCGAGCTAAGGGTTTTACCCGCCACTTCGAGCTGCGGCGTGGGTATTTCCCGCAAGCCGACGGGCCAAACCGGCTCCCACAGGACCAAGAACGCACACTCGAGCATGGGTATATGGGTCGACAACGAGAAAAGGAGGAGAGGGTTATGACGTTCAAACCGAACAAGTCACGACTCATAGCGGCTGCCGCGCTTGGCGTGGTGCTGGCAGCCACAACCGGCGCACTCTGTGCGTGCTCCCCTCAGGCAAACCCCGGCATTCCCACTATCAAGGTTGAGGCTCCTGCCACCATACCCGCCGCAGACAAGTACGGCGTGATCGGTGCAGAGAGCTGGGCAGAGCAGTATCCAAACGAGTACAACTCGTACTTGGAGAACGCCAAGAACGTGCCCTACAACTACAGCGAGGAAACCGCGGCAAGCCCTGACGAAACGTCCGTGGGGCTCGAGCTCTTGGGTGGGGACTTCTCTGCCCAGGACAACAAGGTGAGCTACCTGGACACGAACCCAGAGATCAAGACTCTGGGCCTGGGATACGGCTATGCCAAGTTCTACACAGAGCCGGCTGGCCACACCTATTCTCTGTACACCGTTGAGCACAACGGCCGTATCAACGAGAACAGCAAGATCGCCTGCTACGCATGCAAGACCCCGCAGATCCACTACGCCGCGGCAGAGGCCCTGGCCAAGGGCGAGGAGTACTGGAAGGAGCCGTTCACCAACGGTGACTTCTCAGAGAACGTGAGCTGCGCAAACTGCCACGTCAACGACAACCCCACCGAGCTCAACCTGCTGCGCCAGAACTGGGTGGTCGCCATGGGCGAGGACACCAACACCGTCCCCATGCGCGCCCAGGTGTGCGGCCAGTGCCACTGCGACTACTCGATGAGCCCCGTCACGGGCGAGCCCACCAGCCCCTACAGCGGCGGCCTGGACTCCATGGACCCGGACAAGGCCCTTGCCTGGTATGACAAGAACGACTACGCCGACTGGATCTACGAGTCCACCGGCGCCAAGATGATCTCTGTCCGCCATGCCGAGTTCGAGTTCAACTACGTCGACGGCGGCAGCCACATGGTCCAGCTGGGCTATGACTGCGCAGACTGCCACATGGGTGTCTCGGTTGACGCAAGCGGCAACGCCTACACCAACCACACCTGGTCCAACCCGCTCGAAAACACCGAGCTCATCAAGAAGGACTGCAGCACCTGCCATGCCGACATCGTGGCAGAGGTCCGCGCCACCCAGGAGGACATCGACGGCAGGACCACGCTGCTGGGCCAGCGCGCAGAGCGCTTCATCAAGAACTTCGAGCAGGCCATCGCCGGCAAGAAGCTCTCTGCCAAGCAGCAGTCCGAGCTCCAGTACGTCCAGCGCGCAGCGTGCTACTACTGGAACCTCGCCGCAGCAGAGAACTCCGAAGGCGCTCACAACAAGGCTCTGTACAACAGGCTCCTCAAGCAGGGCAACGAGTGGCTGGACAAGGGCGACGCCATCCTGGGCACGTCCTCGGCAGCCTAACGCCCCTGAGCAAGCAAGGGAGCTGATCGCATGAGTACGGAAGCAAAAGAGAAGAAGGCGAAGAAGCCGCGCAACATGAAGAAGATGGGGGCAATCGCCGTTGTGCTGGTCGCCGTCATCGCCGTTGCCGGCGTCGGTGCCTGGAAATGGCACGAGACCCCCGAGTTCTGCGCCGCGTTCTGCCACAACATGGACGAGTATCTCGATACCTACGCCCAGGAGAAGGGCGTGCCCGGCGTTGACAAGTGGGGCAACGAGGTCAGCAACACAAGCGCCATGGTGGCGACGTTGCACGCCAGCAACAACACCACCGGCAAGTCTGATGTCGCATGCATGGACTGCCACCACGCGGTCATCGGCCAGCAGATGTCTGAAGGCGTGCACTGGGTCACTGGCAGCTACCTGGATCCCCTCGACGAGGTCGTGGGGCCGGAGCTGACGGCCTGGTGGGAAGAGCCCGAGGACCGCTTCTGCGCCAACGAGAACTGTCACGTCATCCTCCAGGGCCCGGACGGCACTGTGAACCGTGACAAGCTCGAGGCCATGACAGCCGTCAAGTACGGCACGTTCAACCCGCATGCTCAGCATCACGAAGGCATCCAGATGTCGTGCACCAGCTGCCACAAGGGGCACCGCGCCTCTGTGCTGACCTGCACTGGATGCCATGAAGACGACTTCAGCCTTCCCGAAGGCTGGATCACCTATCAGCAAAACGAAGAGCTGATTAACGCCGCATACGCCAGCTAGGCAACGCGGCACCCAGACCCACTACCCACAAGGGCCGCCAGGGGCACCCCCTGAGCGGCCCTTTCCTCTATGGCTGTATAACGCCTCAATGGCGCTCTCTGCACGTCATTTCGACCAAGCGAACGTATGTGAGCGCGTGGAGAAATCTCGGGTTGAGCCGCCGGTACTGCGGTTCGAGAGAGGCGGTCTTGAGAGTCAACCTGAGATTTCTCCACTCCGGCGCTTGCGCGCCTCCGGTCGAAATGACGTCCGGGGAGCGCCGGTGCCCTGCCGGTCGCAATGACGGTTCGAGCGGAACCTCGGCAGCTCCATTCCCGATGCTAGTTGAGGTAGCCTTCGCGCGCCTTGACGTTGAAGCGCTGCTCGATCTGGTGCAGCTGCTTGTCCGTGATGGTGTTGAGGCGGGGGAGGTGCGCGATCTTCATGTAGACCTCGGCGGCCTTCTCCGCGGTCTCGATGAGCCCAAAGGCATCGTCCAGGCTGGCGCCTGCGCCGTAGAGCCCGTGCTGAGCCCAGACCACCAGGCGGCGGCTGAGCATCTTCTCTGCCGTGGCGCGGCCTATCTCGTTGGTGCCACAGACCATCCAGGGCAATACGCCCACGCCGTCGGGGAAGACCATCAGGCACTCTGTGCACATCTGCCACAGGCTGCGGGTGAAGGCGCGCTCGTCCAGTGTGTGGACAAAGGTCATCGCCAGCAGGTTGGTGGGGTGGCAGTGCGTGACCACGCGGTGCTGCGGGTCTGCCTCCAGGCGCGCAGCATGCGTCATGAGGTGAGCGGGCAACTCGCTGGTGAAGGTGCCGCCGTCCTCAAATCCCCACAGCAGCTCGGCGGTGCTGCCTTCGGCATCGATGCGGATGAGCCCCAGGTTGTCCTGCGGGGCGCGCTCCACGTTCTTGAAGTACTTGCCCGTGCCCGTTACCAGAAAGCAGCGTCCGGCTAGGCTTGGCTCGCAAAAGCCGGTGGGCAGGCTGCGCTTCACGCTCAGCTGAGCAGCGTAGGGGGCCATCTCCTCGTCTGCGAGCAGCAGCGAGATGTTGCCTCCATTGCGCTCGTCCCAGCCAAGGCGGTACATGTTCGAGCAGGTGAGCGCCATCTCCTGCACGAAGGGCGCGTCAAGCAGGTTTGCAGCAGTCATGGGAGTCGATTCCGTTCTCGCAGATCAGCGTTTTCCTTGCGGCTGCCAGACCAGAAAGGGACTGTCGTCTCCTTCACGTCATCCCGAGCGCAAGCGAGCGAAGTCGAAGGACCTCGAGCGGATTCACGAGACCGTGAGCCGAATGCAGAGGTCTCCCGGCTCAACTCGAGATCCTTCGACTGCGGCGCTTCGCGCCTCCGCTCAGGATGACGCGGGGGAGGGACGAGCGCTCGCTGCACTCAGGATGACGGAAGAGGATGAATCAGCTGCTCCATTCTGGTCTGACAACGCTCCTCTTTCGTCGAAAGGGTAGCACGCG
>JBJEHM010000074.1:0-37659 GCA_051876075.1 Coriobacteriales bacterium | reverse complement strand
AGCTGCTCCATTCTGGTCTGACAACGCTCCTCTTTCGTCGAAAGGGTAGCACGCGAGGTGCGTTGGGAGGGCTGGCAAGGGCTAGACTGGCGGCTATGACTGAGCAAACGCATATGAACACACAGCGCACGCTGGGGCGCAGGGCCCGCATGTGGCTCGACCGCCAGCTCCACAGCCTGCGAACCTTCATGGACATCCGGCGCGACAAGCGCATCACGGGCTTCTCCCTCGAGGAGAACGTCATCTCCCCGTTTGCCCAGAGCCACGGCGCCATCGACACGATCCACACGCCCTACGGCACGCTGCAGCTTGTGCTGGGGCGCGAGCACTTCAAGGCGAGCGACGCCATCCTTGACGTGGGCTGCGGGCTGGGCCGCCCGCTGGCGTACCTGGTGGACAGCGGTTTCCCGGGGCGCATCGTGGGCGCAGAGATCAACCCGCCGGTAGCCCAGCGCGCCGCCGCCTGGGCGCAGCGCTACCCCCAGGTAAGCGTGCTCTGCAGCGACATCTTTCTGCTGAACCTGGACGAGTACACGCACTTCTTCATGTGGCGCCCCTTCGACCCGGCAGCCTACGAGCGCTTCATCCTCAAGATCGAGGCCGAGCTCACGCACCCCGTGCGCATGTACTACCTGAGCGACGTCCACACCGGCACCCTGCCAGAAGGCCGCCCTGGCTGGACCATGGTGCGCCGCGCGTGGGTGCACCGCGTGCACGGCATCCCCCAGCACGGCAAGCCCGAGCGCTACACCGTCTGGGACTACATGCCGCAGGCTTAGCCGCGCGCTTGGGGCGCGCGCACCTCGGTTGCTGGTCCTCTGCGGCCCCGCTTCTCTCGGTTGCGATGGCGGTCCTGTCCCCGAATTGCCGTTTGACGGTGTTATGTGTCCCTAAATGCACGCCTAACGGTAGGTGTAAAAGTAGCAACACCGTCACTCGACAATTCGGGGACACAAATCACCGTCAACCGCATGTTTGCGGTCAGGGCTTATCCTGGCGCTCTTACACCAGGATGGAGCGAATGGACGCGCGGACCGATGTCATTTCGACCGGAGGCGCGATTAGCGCCGTAGTGGAGAAATCTCGGGTTGAGCTGCGACACCATGTCTCGAGTCACGGTCTCCTGGATCGCCCCGGGATCTCTCCACGTGCTCGCTTTCGCTCGCTTGGTCGAGATGACGTGTAGAGAGGTTGAGCTCCATCCTGGTCTAACAGCGCCCCCGTTTTGGGGTCAACCGTTGGCACCCGAGCCCGCCGCTCCGCCCGGCGGGCTCGCTGTTTTAGGACGCGGCGTAGCTGCGGATGCGGTAGCGCACGCCCAGCTCGTCGCAGATATGCTGGCAGCGTGCCTCGTCCTCATGGGTGATAGTGGTGTCAACCGTGCTCATCACCACGTTGGGCACGTAGCGGCGCACCTCGCGGGCAAACTGCAGCATGGCGGGGAAGGCCTCCTGGCCGTAGCGGCTGCGTACCAGCTCCTGGTAGCCTTCTGGGCTGGAGGTGTTGAGGCTGATGGAGACCGTGTCCACGATGCCCTCGAACTCCGGGGCGATGTCGCGGCCGTTGATGAGGCTGCCCTGGCCGTTGGTGTTGACGCGCACGGGCAGCGTGTAGCGGCGCTTGAACTCCGCTGCCACCTGCTTGAGGGTCTCGAAGGCGCAGGTGGGCTCGCCGTAGCCGCAGAAGACCAGCTCTTGGTAGCGGTTCATGTCCTGTGCCTCGATTGCCGCCATGACCTCCCCGCAGCTGGGCTCGTGGTCCAGCCACAGGTTGTTGCGGCCGCCGTTGCCATCGAGGCCAACGCCGCTGGCTGTCTGCCGGATGCAGAAGGTGCAGGCGCAACTGCAGCGGTTGGTGAGGTTGACGTAGAGCCCGTTGTAGACGGGGTAGACGACGGTCTGTTCCTGTGCGGTCATGGCGAGAATCTCCTTATGTGCGCTGTCAGACATGAGTGGAGCCAATGGATGCTCCCGGACCGTCATTTCGACCGGAGGCGCGTCAGCGCCGGAGTGGAGAAATCTCGAGTTTAGCTGCAAGACCGTTCCTCGAACCACGGTCTTGCAGGTCCACCCGAGATCTCTCCACGCGCGCGCTTGCGCTTGCTTGGTCGAGATGACATGAGGGGAGAACTTCATTCAGGTCTGACAGCGCCTCCTTGTTTCGACCGCGCAAGTGTAGCGCAGCTGCGTGGCGCATGCAGGGCTACTTGGCAGTGACTGCCTTCTTGGCGGACCAAGGGCCGTAGAGCTTGGCGCCGCTGGCATCCAAGCGGTAGGCTCGCAGCTGCACGTAGTACTTCTTCCCCTGTTTGAGCCCCGTGATGCTCTTGGAGCTCTTGGTGGCCTTGATGGCAGCGCTCGTCTTCCAGCTGGAGCTGCTGGCAAGACGGTAGCGCAGCTGGTAGCCGGCAACTGCGCTGAGCTGCGTCCACTTAGCGGTGAAGCCCTTCTTCTTGGCGCTGAGCGACGCCAGCGCGGCGCGGTCAGGGGCTGAAACGGCCGTGAGCTCCGCTGCATCGAGCGAGCCAGCCTGCGCTTTCTCGAGCACCCAGCTCACAGCTGCGGCGGCATCGACAGCCCCGGCGCTGCCGCTGGCGGGCAGGGTGACGGTGTTGATGCCCCAGCGGCGCCCAAAGCTCGGCACGGTTACGGTCACGGGCTTTGAGTGGTCGTTGAGCGCGGGGTTGACGCTGTGCGCCGTCGACGTGAGGGCCGTTACGGCGTCGCCCACGGTGAGCTGCGGGTATGCCGCCCACAGCAGCGCGGCGATGCCCGCCACGATCGGCGACGACATAGATGTTCCTTCTAAGTAGCCGTATGAGTTGTTGGCTGCGCTCTGCTTCACGTACTTCTTGGTTGAGGAGCTGGCCAAGCAGTAGCTCGCGTATTCGTCAGAGAACGTGGAGAGGATGTTGACGCCTGGCGCGCTGATGTCCTTGTAGGCGTTGTAGTCGGACCAGCTGGCATTGGTGCCGTCCTCGTTCAACGCGGTGACAGAGACGCACTCGCTGAAGTCGGCGGGGTAGGAGGCCTCTGTGAGGGCGTTGCCGCGATCGTCCCCATTGCCGCCTGCGCACACCGTGAGCACCTGGTGCTCGCTCCTCATGTGCGCAATCTCCTCCTGCAGCAGCTTGTCCTCTGCTCCGGCAGAGTAGCTGCCCAAGCTCAGGTTGACCACGTGCAGGTTGGTGAGCTGCCCGCTTTCCACCAGCTCGTCCAGGTACTGGAAGGCCCGCACCACAGAGGCGGTGTCGCACATGCTCTCGCCGCGCAGCTGGTAGAAGACGTTGATGGGCAGCAGCTGCGCATTGGCGCTGACGCCGGCCACGCCCACGCCGTTGCCCGCGCTGGCCGCGATGATGCCGGCCACATGGGTGCCGTGTCCGTCTTGGTCGTCCATGGTGCCCACTTGCAGCTCTTGGTAGCGCGTGACGGTGGCCATGTGCTCGGTATCGATGTTCGCGTTGAGGTCCGTGTGGGAGAGCTGCACGCCGGTGTCGATGACGGCAACCGTAACGCTGCGCTGGGTCTGCACCAGCTCCCAGGCGGCAGAGACGTTGGCGCCGCAGCTGCTGGTGAAGCTTGGGTCCCAGGCGTCCAGGTAGTACTGGCTGGAGGAAAGCGGGTCGCTGCTTGCAGAGGCGGAGGCGCTGCTTGCTGCCGCGGTCCCCAGCGTCGAGCTGCTCGTCACGGTGTCCAGCAGGCGGTAGCGGTAGTTGGGCTGTGCGGCTGTGACCATGGAGTCATCGATGGCATCCTCGAGTGCGTCCTGCACGCTCTCGCCTTCGTCAAGCTGCACGAGCTCTGCCTGGTCCTTGCCGGAATAGGTGACGAGTATCTGGTCTTCGGCGTAGTCTGTGCCTTCTTCAAGCTCTTGCAGCTCGTCGATGGCGTCTTGTATCGCGGTGTCTGTTCGCGCCATCTGGGCGACGGTGACGTTCTCGCCTGCAAGCGCTGCGGTGGGCAGGCAGGCGAGCACCAGCGCTGTGCACGCTGCGATGCTTACGGATGTGTGGAATCCAGGTTGAGGCACTGGTCCTCCTTCACGCGCAGGGCTGACTTCACCCGCGCACTCGGTTGCCCGGTCAGCTTATACATGCCAGATTAAAGGAACTGTACGCAAAACGGACTACGACGTGCTGTGCATTCGTGTGCTCTGCTCAACGGTGCCAGCCTGTTAGCGATCCAAACGCGCCGCATCGTCGAGGGCGCCTGTCCAAGAATGGCGCTTAGGCGGCGTTTGCTGTCCAAAACTGCCAGGTAGGCGGCGTTGCTAAAAATACAAACGCCGCCTGACCCCTCATCTTGGACACTAAACGCCGCCTGACCGCCATTCCTGGACAGGCGCCCTACAGACTTGTCTGCGTTTGAGTGCTGGGCCCTGCCGGAGGCACCCGTCTTTGCAGGGAATTTGCAAGGATTGGGGACGTACTTTGCTCTGCTTGACTAGAGTGGAGTGAAGACAACCAAGAAAGGCGAATATGGCACAGAAGAAGAACCCCGTTTGGGGCATCATCGACGTCGGGTCGAACACCTTCCGCCTCTGCGTATATGAGTTGGGGGAGAGCGGTTCCTACGAGGAGCTGGCAAACGCCAAGGTTGCGCTGGGTCTGGCCTCGTTCCTCACACCAGACGGAGCGCTGCGGCAAGACGGCGTGGACAAGGCGTGCAAGGCGCTGGCAAAGCTGGTGCGCATGGCAAACCTCATGCAATGCGACGAGGTCTGCGTCTTTGCCACGGCTGCGGTGCGCAACTGCAGCAATTCCAAGGACGTCGTGGCTCAACTCGAGATGGCAAGTTGGACCAAGATCGAAGTCATCAGCGGCGAGGAGGAGGCGCGCCTGAGCCTGCTAGGCGCGCAGCAGAGCGTGGAGCTGGACAGCGGTTTGTTCTTCGACATCGGAGGCGGCTCCACAGAGCTCATGAGCTTGGCGCAGGGCAAGATGCAAGTCAACGAGAGCATTCCCCTGGGTTCTCTCAACGCATGGCGGAGGTGCTGCGCGCAGATCCTGCCGCAGCGCTACGAGCTGGAGCTTCTGGCTGTTGAGGTGGGCCGGCAGCTGGACAAGCAGGGGGTGCCGCTGCCGGAGCACTGCCACGCCTGCGGCATCGGCGGCACCATGCGCTTTGCGCTCAAGGTCGCCAAGCTGCTCGGCGCCGAGTGCGCCAGGCGGACGCTCTCTCAAGCAGACATCGAGCTCATCTTCAGTGCACTCGACAGCGATCCCAACCACTTGGCGCGCCTCATGCTTCAGCAGAACCCCGCCCGCGTGCACACGCTGCTCCCCGGCTGCACCATCGC
The DNA here is from genome assembly GCA_051876075.1 of Coriobacteriales bacterium. Classification (GTDB taxonomy): domain Bacteria; phylum Actinomycetota; class Coriobacteriia; order Coriobacteriales; family QAMH01; genus W2P13-069. Next base: position 32,358 of record JBJEHM010000074.1, on the reverse strand, counting down.
GCGAGAGATCATCCACCGCCTCGACTGCGACAGCGTTGTGGTGGCCAAGACCGGCGTGCGAGAAGGCTACCTCCAGCGCAAGATCGCCCAAGACCTCAAGCGCTAGCGAACACAAGCTTTTACTGAGTCCCCGATTCGGTCAAATGGGCGCCGTTAAACGCACATCTATCGAGGGCCGGGATAAGGTACCTGCAGCGCAAGATCGCCTGGGAACTGAAGAGCCAGCAGTGAGAGGGCGACGAAGGGGCGAGCACGCTCTCCGTTCCAACAACGCCCAACAATCACCTAACGCTCACCATCGGCTCCACTGCTCCAACGGCTGTGCTGGCGGCTGAACCCGCGGAATTCAAGCTGCACGCGGTTATACTCTTACCAGATGCTCGCAACGCGCGTCAGCGCTACCCGCTCCCGCATCACGCGGAGTCCGGCCGCGTATCCGCTGGAACGAGCATCGAGCACAGCCGTTACCTCGAAGGCGATGGGCGCCACGCCCTCGAGCCACGGCAACTCAAACTGGCAAGGAGGGGCTCAGTGGCCAACAGCAAGAAGACAAAGCTCGCCAAGGCCAAGCGCGAGGGCGCGTGGGAGCCCTACACAGAAGATCAGGTCATACGCTGGGAGAACCGCCTCGACGTAGTCGAGCGCACCAAGGAGAACTACCGCCTGGGTCTGGCGTCGTTCTGCGAGTTTGCGCGCGCTTGCGGCGTGAGCAGCCCGGAGGAGGTCGACGAGGACCTCGTGCTCGGCTTCAAGGAGTTCCTGCAGGAATACGGGCGCTCCTCGAGCTGCATCTCCCTCTACCTGGCCGGCGTGCGCTCGTTCCTCAACAGCCTGGGCGGCGAGAACCCCGCGGCCAAGGTGCGCGGTGCCAAGGCCAAGCGCGGCTTCAAGAAGGAGGCGCTCTCGCTCGACGAGGCCCGCCGGCTGCTCAAATGCTATCCCGGTGACGACGAGGCTTCCGTGCGCAACCGCACCATCATCTCTCTCATGCTGCACACGGGCCTGCGCGACATCGAGGTCGTGCGCGCCAACGTGGGCGACCGCGGCACAGACAGCGGGCACCGGGTGCTGCACATCCAGGGCAAGGGCCGCGAGGAAGCAGACGCCATCGTCAAGCTTGCGCCCACGGTGAACAGGCAGATCGACGAGTACCTGGCCCTGCGCGAGAACGCGGCGCTCGACCAGCCGCTGTTCACCTCCATCTCCAACAACAACCGCGGCGGGCGGCTCACCACCTACACGGTTTCAACGCTCGTGAAGAGCGCGCTGCGGCAGATCGGCATCGACGACCCCCGCTACACCGCGCACTCGCTGCGCCACACGGCCATCACCCTCGCGCTCATCGGCGGTGCGTCGGACGCCGAGGCCAAGGAGATGGCGCGCCACGCAGACATATCCACCACGATGATCTACAGCCACCACATCAACCGCCTGCAGTCCGCCGCAGAAGACAAGGTGGCCAAGCTTCTGGACGACTAGCGGTCTTCTTTATACTGTCAGGCAGTAGAAGCACTGCGCTGCCAGCAGAGTGAGGGGGGACATGATGAAGATGCTCGTGATCGGTGACGAGGCCCGGACCAGGACCTACCTGCCGGACCTGCCCATCGTACAGCAGGTGGAGCTGGTGGTGGTCCCGCGTGGGACGGAAGACGCGGACATCCTGGCCCAGGCCGCAGACGCCGACTTCATCATGGCGGACGCCATCAGCCCGGTGAGCGCGCAGCTCATCGCCGGCATGCCCAAGCTCAAGCTCATCCACTCAGAGGGCGTGGCCTTCAACGCAATCGACCTCGAGGCTGCCCGCGCTCACGGCGTGCTGGTCTGCAACAACGCCGGCGCCAACGCAGCCGCTGTTGCCGAGCAGACCGTGCTGCTGATGCTCGCCTGCTTGCGCGACGCCATCCAGGCGGACGCCGCCGTGCGCAGTGGCGCGCAGATCCAGACCAAGGAGCGCATGATGGTCGAGGGCATCCGCGAGCTGGGTGACTGCACCGTGGGCTTCATCGGCTATGGCGCCATCGCGCAGGCCTGCGCCCAGCGCCTGGCTGCCTGGGGCTGCCGCATGCTCTACAACAAGCGCCACCCTCTGCCCACAGAGCGCGAGGCCGAGCTGGGCATCGCGTATGCCAGCGTGGAGGAGATCGCCCGCAGCTGCGACATCGTGAGCCTGCACGTGCCCGTCACAGACGCCACGCGCGGGATGGTTGACGAGGCCTTCCTCGCGCGCATGAAGCCCAGCGCCATCCTCATCAACACCGCGCGCGGAGAGATCGTGGACAACGCAGCGCTGGCCGCTGCGCTCGAGAGCGGCTCCATCTGCATGGCGGGCTTGGACACGATCGCCCCCGAGCCTGTCGAACTCAGCAACCCGCTGCTCAAACTGAGCCCCGCCGCCGCACGCCGCTTGGTGCTCTCTCCGCACATCGGCGGCGTGACGCAGGGCCTGTTCCGCCGCGCCCACCGTACCGTCTGGGAAAACGCCGCCCGCGTCGCTGCCGGCGAGACGCCCATCAACATCGTCTCCTAGCGCCTCCGCCGCCGCGGGAGCCCGCCCTTGAGCTGCCCTCGAGGTGCGCCGTGGCCACAAAAATGCGGTTGACGGTGTTTGGTGTCCTCGGATTGTCGTTTGACGGTGTCGATACTTTTGTACTAACCGTCAACCGTGCGTTCGCGTCCAGAAAACACCGTCAACCGCTCTTTTGTGACCGTGGCGCCTCTGCGGCAGCGTGCAAGGCCACGACGCCACGGTCCCTAGCCGCTGCCTGGGCGGTTAACTGAGGGTGGGCTCGTCGCGGTAGCGCTCCTCGAGGCCCTTGAGGGCCTCGCGCATGATGCGCAGGCGTTCCTCGGCGGGCTCCTCGTACGTGTCTGGCAGCTCCCACGCAAAGCTGTAGAGGCTCACGGCCTCTAATGAGCTCCTGGTAGCCTGCAGCGCCGACTCCATGTGCCCCATCAGCAGCTCGTGGATGTTGCCGCTCAACGGGCAGCTGCCGTTCAGCGGCGAGTGAACGTTGAACACGCGCTGGGGAGTCATGTCCTCCACCGCCGCCAGCACCTCCCACAGGTTGATCTCGCGTGGGTCGCGCGCCAGGCTCAACCCGTGTGGCCCAGGCTTGGCCTCCAGCAGGCCTGCCCCCTTCAGCTTGGAGTACAGGTTGCGCACCGTCACCGGATTGCAGCCGGCTACCGTGCCCAGCATCGAGCTGGTCGAGCGCACATCCGGGTAGAACTCCGCCATGAGCAAGATGAGAACAGCTATCTCAAAGCGCGATACCGCCTTCATGCGGGTGCCCTCCAAATCTGTACTAAGAGTCGTACTTTCTACCCTTGCTGGCGTGCCTTGTGGCCTCTATATCGTAATGAAGCTTATTACAAACCTTGTCTGCGGCGTTGAGTCAATGGTATTGTAATGGAGTTTATTACAAACATTGCCTGCTGCGCTGGGTTAATGGTAGTGCTTGCAGGCACGCATCCTCATGGGAGGCTGCACGATGTACCAAGAACGTTTGACGAGGGCCCAGGGCGAGCTGCTCGAGGCCGAGCTGTTCCAAAGCTACGGCGGCTGGCTGCTCGACTCTCAGTTCGAGAAGGACATGGGCTCCGCCTACCTGCTGGCCCACGGCATGGGCGTTCCGGTTGAGGACGCGCGCACCGCGCTCGAGGTTGGGGAACCTGGCAGCTACGCTGTGTGGGCGCGCGCCAAGGACTGGGTGCCGGGCCACCACCCCGGGCGCTTCCAGCTGCTGATCGACGGCGAGCCGCTGCCTGCGGAGCTGGGTGCCAACGACGCAGACTGGGAGTGGCAGATGGCAGGTGTTGTGGAGCTGCGGGCCGGGGAGCACAGCGTGGCGCTGCACGACCTCACGGGCTTCGACGGCCGCTGCGACGCCGTCTTCATCGCCCCGCTCGGGACGACCCCGCCGGAAAGCGGCCTGCAGGTGGACCGCGCGTGGCGCAAGGCGCTGCTGGGCCTGCCAGAACAGCCCGTTGACGGTGGCGCCTACGACTTAGTGATCGTGGGAGGCGGCGTGCCCGGCTGCGCGGCGGCGCTGGCCGCGGCGAGGAGCGGCTGCAGGGTGGCGCTGGTGCAGGACCGCAGCGTGCTGGGCGGCAACGCCTCCAGCGAGGTCGGTCTGGGGCCCCGCGGCTTCAAGACGCCGCTAGTGGAGCAGATGATCGAGCGCCGCGACGACGGCAGCCTGGGCTGCGAGGCCCTGGTGGCCGCAGAGCCTGGGATCACGCTCTTCCTCGATGCGCGCGTCTTCTCATGTCAGATGGATGGCGATCGCATCGCCTCTGTGGACGCCCGCAACCTCGTGACGGGCGAGGAGACCCGTCTCTACGGCCGTTCCTTCGTCGACGCGAGCGGCCGCGGCGCCCTGGGCAAGCTGGCCGGCGCCGAGTACCGCAGCGGCCGCGAGGCCCGCAGCGAGTTCAACGAGTCGCTTGCGCCGGAGCTGCCGGACACCATGCACCACGGCCACACCCTGCTCTACCACGTGGGGATGGCCCCGCAGCCCGTGGAGTTCCCCGAGGTCCCCTGGGCCACCGAGGTCTCCAAGGACTTCGCCTGCCTGGCTGGCCAGATGGGAGAGCTCTCGCAGGACAACCAGCCCGGCCCCTGCGCCGGCGAGCCCGCAACGGCAGAGGAGGCCGCTGAGCTTTCAGAGCTCGCTCAGCAGAAGCTCATGGCGAGCGTGGCCGAGCACCACATGTTCCCGCCCGAGGAGGTCATCCACCTCTTCCCCGGCACGCACTACTGGGAATACGGACAGTGGCTGGACTTCGACGAGCCTGGCAACGAGGAGCTCACGCGAGACCACCTCATGCGCGCGCTCTACGGCACCATGTTCAACGTCAAGCAAGCCATGCCGGAGAAGTACGCAAACCTGCGCTTCGAATGGCTGCACCATGTGGCCGCCACGGGCGAGTACTGCCGCCTGATGGGCGACTACATCCTCACGGAAAACGACGTTCGCGAGCACGCGCGCTTCGACGACTGCGCGGTCATGAACGGCGACCCCTTCTGCCTGCACTACCCCGGCGACGAGGACTACGACTTCCGCCTTGCCAAGTGGGTCTACGACATGCGCGACATGCAGCCCTACGAGGTGCCCTGGCGCTGCCTGTACTCGCGCAACGTGAGCAACCTCATGATGGCGGGCAAGCAGATCAGCGTCTCGCGCGTGGTGGGCTCGAGCACCAAGGTGATGGCCAACGGCGCCCAGCACGGCATCGCCGTTGGCTGCGCCGCCGCCATGATGCGCGAGGACAGCGCGCTGACCCCGCGGTCAATCGGCGCGGAGCACATCGATGAGCTCCGTTCGAAGATCGCCGCCGTCCAGGGCGAGTGCGCAGAGCAGGCTGCGATCGGGGCGGTGTAGCTTGCATGGGAGCTGCCCACGCTGTGCGTGGCATGGGCAGCTCCCCCAGTGGGGCCAGAGGTTGGCAGGCACGTGGGCGCGTTGCCTGGCGGCATGCCGCAAACACCGCAAGGTGCTGCGGAGATTGCCGAGAACGGCGCAAGCAGCTTTACGTCTCGGTGGCTATGTGACATGCTGCACGCCCACCGAGCATGGTAGCTGCTCAGCACGAGCGCGAAGGAGCTCTACTCTAAATCAAACAGCTAGACGAAGGAGGCACGGCACATGGAGACAGAGAACCGCGAGGAACTGCTGAAGGCGATGAGGAAGCGCCACTCGGTGCGCAGCTACCTGGATACGCCCATCGAGGGCAGGGTGCGTACTGCGCTCGAAGCTGCGATCGCCGCCTGCAACGAGGAGGGCGGCATTCACCTGCAGCTGGTCATGGACGAGAGCCTGGCCTTTGGCGGCTTCATGGCAAAGTACGGCAAGTTCAGCGGTGTGCGCAACTACATCGCCTGCGTGGGCCCCAAGGGCCCGGAGCTGGACGAGAAGCTCGGCTACTACGGGCAGCGCCTGGTGCTGCTGGCACAGAGCCTGGGCCTCAACAGCTGCTGGGTGGCGCTCACCTTCAGCAAGGGCAAGTGCGCAGCCAAGGTGGGCCCCGGCGAAAAGCTGGTCTGCGTCATCGCGCTGGGCTACGGCGTCACCCAGGGCGTGGGCCACAAGGTCAAGAGCCCACAGGAGGTCAGCTCCGCTCCGGACGGCGCACCGCAGTGGTACACCGACGGCGTCGAAGCGGCGCTGCTTGCGCCCACGGCCATGAACCAGCAGAAGTTCATGCTCACGCTCGAGGGTAACCGCGTGCGTGCGCTGTCAGCAGGCGGCTTCTACTCCAAGGTCGACCTGGGCATCGTGAAGCTCCACTTCGAGCTTGGCTCCGGCAAGAACCACAGCATCTGGTTGTAAGGCACAGGCCCTCTGTAGCGCTTCATGAGTTGCCAGGGTTCTGCAACGCACAGCGACTGCCTTATGACAGTCTCCCCACCTACGATATTGGCGGCGCGCATGGCGCACGAGACCTGTAGCAACCCCCATAGCGGCAGCAGGAAGGCCCGTTAACTTGTCGGCGCTCTTCATGACAGCTGAGAAGTCCAAGGCGGCAGCTCCTTTGTTCGCCGCGATCTCGCGCTGCAGGTTCGTTATCCCGGCCCTCGATACATATGCGCTTAGCGGCGTCCATTAGACGATTTGCGGGGTGCGCGGAAAGCTTGAGTTCGTCCATTAGACTCTCGGAGCGCTTATGCGAGTCTAATAGACGCTGCTAAGGGCCCCAATACGCCCCTTTGGGGCTTAGGAGAGTCTATTAGACGCAAACAAGCTTTCCGGATGACCCCAAATCAGTCTAACGGACGCCACTAAGGACCCGTTCTTTCGCTGAGAGTCTAACGGACGCCACTAAGAATGACGTTGTTAGACCAGGATGGAGCCCCACCTCTCAGCTCAATGTCCTTTCGACTAAGCGAACGCAGTGAGCGCCCCTCCTCAGCTCCTCGTCACAGGTGCGAATCCTGGGGGAAGCAACTGCCCCGTATTCTCGGCGCAGCGAGTGTGGCACGCCTCGAAGACTAGTGACCGCAGGTCCCTGCGTCGTGCAGCGTAGTCGGCCGGCCTTCTGCCTTGGGTTCCAATGGCTTCGACCACTGTGCACAGCGCTTCCTCAAGGGCAAGCGGGTCCAGGAGCTGCTCCCTGTTGATGGACTTCACAAGCAGTCCGTTTCCCTCGAGCTCAAGGCGCCTCCGGTCATCTGAATTGGCGCGCTCGCCCGCGTGGTACGAGCCGTTGTACTCGATGACGATACGTTCCTCCTCAAAGAGCTGATCTGGCCGCAGCGCCCTCACATGCTGCATGAACTGCGTCTGGACAGAGCGGTTGAGAACGGGGCTCTTCGAGAGTCCCATGCCTCCGCAGGTGAGAGGCAACGTCTCGAACAGCGCCAGGGCCGTCTCTGCCGGAGAAGCCGAACCTTCCAACGCATGAAGGGCGGCGAACTCCAAGAGGCTCCGCCCAGTAAACCCACGGTTTTCCTCGACAAGCTCCCTCAGCTCCTGGAGTGTGAAGAGGGGCGGCGCCTCGACGAATCCATCTGGGGCTGAAGGGCTCAACCTGTAGCTGCCCATTAACTCTGTCATCACCACCGTAAGCAAGATTGCGGGCAGCTTCCTCCTCATGGCCTTTGAAGGCAGCACGTCTGAACGAGCCCCGGGAGTTAATGAGGCCTGCTTGGCAAGCTGCGCCGCCATCAGGAGGGGATCAGCTACATAGGTGTTCCGGCCGAGGTGCAGGTAGCCGTGCCCCCGCAGCACGTTCTGCTCAAGATGGCATCGCAAGATGCTCGCATGCCGCAGCTTGTTGGCGCTGCGCACGCTCACGTGAACAGGGGCGCTGATTCCCCATTGGCGCTCGAGCCATTCCGCCTCATGCGCAGCGAGGGTTGGGGCATGCTGTTCTCCAATCCCAACTGCTTCCTGCTGGGGGATCGAAGCCGTGCTGCGCCAATACTGGAGGGCGCTCTGATGCGAGATGAACAGCTGCATGGCTCACTCTCCTCTAGCTGACGGGATCGGCACCCTGGGCTGTGATGCTCTGTCCGGCAGGGCTCTGACCTGCGGTGTCTTGAGCCGGCAATACCTTTTCGCCGCCATCACCCCCGGTTCCATCAGTGCGCGGGGCCTCATGCCCGGCACCTAGGGAGACGTAGTGTTCCTCAACACGAGCGCCCCCTGCAGCAGACGTCACGAGCTCGACGGCGGCACCCGTACCCAAGCCGCTGAGGGGGTGGCGCTCGAGATACTCCGAGTAGTGCTGCTGCAAGAAGCGGCTGAGCAAGTTGACAGAGTGCAGCACCCTTGGCTTGAGGCGCGTATGCTTGGGATAGAGGAAACCCACATGGCACAGCGCCTCCGGCGTGGAAAGCGGAACGAACACAAGCCCCTCTGTGGGCATCCCTGGATCACGCTGCGCCAAGTGGAACCCAAAGGAGTCGTAAATCGCCACGCCTTCGCTGTTGCCTGCAGCCAGGACAAAGCGCAATAACATGCGCGGGTTCGCCACGCTCATCCGGACGTTGCCCAGCGGGTGGTCGCGGAAGAGCCAGTCCATGGCGTGCTGCAGCTCCTTGTTGGAGTTGGTGGCGCAGGCGTAGCCCGCAAGCTCTCCCCTTCGCAACGCCCTGCGCTTGGCGAGCGGGTGCTCTTTGCGGCACACAACGCCGATCCGCGTAGCGATCATGGGGTCGAAGGCGAGCTCCTCGCTCGATAGCAGTTCCAGTGCCGCATTGGCGTGCAGGTCCACAAAGCACAGGTCATCACCAGTAGAGACGCGGGCCCGTGCAACGACCTTCTCGAAGGGTTCCTCCAGGTAGGTGGTGCTCATCAGCAAGTCCACATACTCCTGCGTAGCAGCAGCGATCTGCGCAGAGTAATAGCTCACGTACACAGGCAAGAGCTCGTGCCCTTCTCGCGATGAGCCGGGCCTGAAAAGCTGGGCGAGGTAGTCCCCGTATTCTGCGGTAACGCGCTGCGCGCATTCGAGAAACCTGCGCCCCTCCTCTGTGAGGAACACGCCGCGGCGCCCGCGCTCGAGCAGCTTGGTGCCCAGCTCTGCCTCAAGGGAACTCACCGCCTTGTTCAGGCCCTGCTGGGACACATCAAGGCGCTTTGCCGCCCCATAGAACGAGCCCGCTTGGGCAACAGTTATGAAGTAGCGCATGGATTCCAGATTCACAGCCGCTCACCTTCCAAACGTCTGAGCCAGGACTCGCCTTCCAGAACACACAGCTATGCAACCATAGGTTGCCTATGCGGAAAGTATAGGCTTCTTTCAGTTGCAAACAAAGGCCTGCAAACTAGTTGATGTTGGAAGTGCGCCCTGCAATGCGGAGGAAGGGGACAACGCGTTGCCCGGGCACACCGGAATGACAACCCGAGAGAGAGGTTGAACATGGGAAACGGGGAGTCGTACGTCTACACCTGCTGCCCCGGCTGGGGCGATCACGAGTTCTGCGCCATCAAGACCATCACCAAGGACGGCAAGATCGTCCGCACGGAGAATGCCTGCTACACGGGCGCAGAGGAGAACGAGGGCTACATCTGCCAGAAGGGCATCATGTCGTGCCGCCAGCCCTACAACCCCAAGCGCCTGCTGCACCCGCTCAAGCGCGTTGGAGAGCGCGGAGAAGGCAAATGGGAGGAGATCAGCTGGGATCAGGCGCTCGACGAGATAGCCGCCAAGCTGCTGGAGCTGCGCGACACGTACGGCCCGGAGTCACTGGCTATGTGGGACGTCGTTGCGTCTGTGCCGCCCTCCCAGGGCCTGGGTGCGGTGCTGTCATCGCGCTTCATGGGACTCTGGGGCGCCACCGACCCCATCCAGGGCTACGGCCTGGACAACGGCCCGTTCTACGCTGCCTTCTACGACATGGGCGACTTCTACAAGTACATGACCACCGACCCAGCAAACTTCGACACTTCTGACCTCATCATCGTATGGGGCGCCAACCCGATAGAGAACCAGCAGCGCATCGCCAAACACCTCGTGGAAGCACGCTGCAACGGTGCCAAGATCATCGACATCGGCCTGCTCTTTGACGGCACCGCCGGCTTTGCGGACCAGTTCATCCCCGTCAAACCCGGCAGCGATCCTGCTCTTTCGCTCACCATGGCCAACCTCATCGTGCAAAACGGCTGGTACAAGGAGGACTTCCTGCTGAAGTACACCGTGGCGCCCTTCCTCGTGCGCGACGACGACGGCATGTTCCTGCGTGATGAAGAGGGCAACTACTTGGTCTGGGACGCGGCGGCAGGCGAGCCCGTGGCCATGGTCCAGGGCGTGCAGGAGGCGATCATCGACACGATGGAGCTCGAGGGCTCTCACGTGGTGAATGGCATTCCGTGCAAGACCGCCTTCGCCTGCCTGCGCAAGCATCTGGCAAGCTACACGCCGCAGTGGCAGGAGGAGGTCACCGGCGTCCCCGCTGCAGTGGTCGAGCAGCTCACCGCCGAGTACGTGGCCGCGCCGAACGCCTACATCTTCGGCGCGCTGGGCTTGCGCTACCAGAATCAGGGTGAGAGCTACCGCTCCTTCTACCTGCTGGGCATGCTTACCGGCAACCTGGGCCGCCCCGGCGCCGGCGTCACCTCCGAGATGCTGCCGGCGGGCTTCCCGCTCATCTTCAACGACCACCCCATCACCATGCCGCTGGGCCGCGAAGGCTACAAGGGCAAGATGGTGCGCCAAAACGAGTTCATCAACCAGTGCAAGACGCAGCAGCCCTACCCCATCAAGGCCTTCTGGGTGGTGGCGGGCAACCCCGTCCACAACTGCCCCAACCGCGGTCTGTGGCTCGACGAGATCTTCCCTCAGATGGAGCTCATCGTCGATGTCGATATCTGGATGACCGACACCGGACAGTACGCAGATTATGTCCTTCCGGACTGCATGCCCTTCGAACGCTACGAGCTGGTGGCCAGCGCCGCCTACAACCACATCGTGTTGCAGGAGCCGGCCATCGAGCCCCAGGGCGAGGCCAAGGACCCGACCTTCCTCTACAGCGAGCTGGCCAAGCGCGTAGGCCTGGGTGAGTACTTCGACAAGACTGCAGAGGAGTGGATCGAGGTCCGAATCCAGTCCCAGTGGCCGATGATCGCCGGCATCCAACCGCCTCTAACCTACGAGCGCCTGAAGAAGGAGAAGCTGGTGCGCGCAGCCACTCCGCCGGTGAACTGGGACCCCTTCATGGGAATGAAGTTCACGACGCCATCGTGCCGCCTGGAGTTCTACTGCGAGCGGCTGGTGCCAGTGGGCGCGGCGATGGCGAGCTACCTGCCGCCGCTCGAGGCGCCCACGCCCATGAGCCTCGCCGACGGCAGCGCCAAGGGCAAGTACCATTTCTTCAGCGGCCGCCAGCGCTTCTTTATGCAGAGCATGTTCACCGACGACCCCGTGATGGCGGACCTCAGCGGCGGTTACCCCACTGGGCGCATGAACCCGGCAGATGCTGAAGCCGAGGGAATCGTCGACGGCGACAAGGTGGAGATCTACAACGAGCGCGGGCACGTGACAATCGAGATGAAGCTCGACCAGCAGATTCCGCCCGGGACAGTGCAGTGCTGGTTCGGATGGAGGCACGATGCCTTTGAGGACGGCATGTACTCCGAGCTCATCCCCGCCCTTGGCAGCGATTACACGCTCGACGACCGCGCCCGCAAGTGGGATGCCGACGTGCGCGCGATCGGCGGCTTCCAGCCGGGGTTTGGCACTGGAGGCATCGGGGGCATGGCAGGTTCTTGGGACACCATCTGGGACTGCGCATGTGACATCCACAAGGTCGAAGATTAAGAGGAGGCCGTCATGACGATTGCCGATGAGAAGAGCATCCTGGTCAACCTGCAGCGCTGCACCGGCTGCTGGACCTGCTCGCTTGCCTGCAAGGTGGGAAACAAGCTCCCTGACGACGAGTTCTGGCTCACCGTGCGCACGCAGGGTAGCGGAGAGGGCATTGACCGCCCCGCCGGCGTGTGGCCCAACCTGCGCATGAGCTGGACGCCCGTGTGGTCGACCAAGTGCGTGCGCTGTCTCGGTCGTCTCGCCGAGGGAGAACAGCCCTACTGCGTGTACAGCTGCCCAAACGGTGCCTTGAGCATCGGGAAGCTGGCAGTTAAGCGTGAGGAGGAGCTCCGTGAGAAGGGGTTCCGCATCTTCAAGCTCCCTGCCTGGGAGGGCAGCGCCGAGAAAGTGGTCTATGCATCCAAAGGCTAGAGGAGCAGCAGCTTTGAACAGCCGGCGTTGAGAGTCCTTTGGGCTGGAAAACACATGCTTCTTGATAACGGCACCTGGTGTAGCACTGCATCCAGGTGCCGTACTGTTTGGGGCTTGGTAGACCGTAATGGAGCTGGAGCTGGCCCTTTACATCATCCCGGATACATATGCGCTTAGCGGCGTCCATTAGACGATTTGCGGGGTGCGCGGAAAGCTTGAGTTCGTCCATTAGACTCTCGGAGCGCTTATGCGAGTCTAATAGACGCTGCTAAGGGCCCCAATACGCCCCTTTGGGGCTTAGGAGAGTCTATTAGACGCAAACAAGCTTTCCGGATGACCCCAAATCAGTCTAACGGACGCCACTAAGGACCCGTTCTTTCGCTGAGAGTCTAACGGACGCCACTAAGGGTCGACTCGCCAGAGATGAGCTCCCCGCCCGCGTCGCCGCCGGCGGCCCCCCATCAACATCCTCTCTTAGAGCCCCAAGGCGACTAAGCGCGCGTGTGTGTGAGATAACACACCGGTGTTTCTTGTGTAACCCTGTCGTGAATCGCGACATGCGAAGGAGTTCTCTCGCTCTTTAGGGCGTCGAGCTCCGCGTGCTCGCTACTCCTTGTTGGCTTTGAGGACCAGGCGCTTGGCCTTGCTGGAATACGTCCAATACTTGGAGCTCAGCTTGGGGCAGCTGCCGGAGCTGATGCCGCCCACCTTGGTCGCCTTGCCCACAAGGCCGCTTGCTGTCACACCCACCTCGCCGAATGCCTTGCCAGACTTGGTGTAGTAGACGTTGCTGATGGTGCGCTTGTTGATGACCTCGTACCAGCCTGCGATCTGCCCGGAGTACCTGCTCGCGTTCTTCTTGGCCGTAACCGCTCCGGTGGAATAGCAGCTGCTCACGGTGCTGACACCCGCGTCGCCCACAAGGCCGCCGGCGTGCTTGCCGCCGCTGAGTGTGACCGCACCGATGTTGTAGCAGTTGCTCATGCGCGCGCTGATGTCGCCCGCCAGGCCGCCGACATGCAGGTTGCCGCCCCCGGTGACCTTGACCGCGCCGGTGTTGTAGGACTCCGTCATCGTACCCGCAGAGAACACGATGCCGCCCACGCCTTCTCCGCACTGCTTGCCGGAATACGTGACAGCGCCCTTGTTGAAGCACTTACTCACGTTGTTCACGCGCAGTCCCACGCCGCCCACGATGTTGTTCTCGAAGACCTCGGGCACGGTGGAGGTCACCTTGATAGCGCCCGTGTTGCCGCACGCTGTGAGCTTGTCCACGTTTGCGCACAGGCCGCTCACGCTGAGGGTCTCAAGCTCGCTACTGCCGCGGGCAGGCTTGGCGCTCACGCTGATCTTGGAGGCGTTGGTGCAGCCGCTGAGGCTGGTGGGGTTATAGGTGCCGCATGCCAGGCCGCAGATGTTGATGGAGTAGCCGCTGGCATTGACCGTGACGGTGCCCTTGCTGCTGCAATTCTTGATGGCGTAGCCCTTGCTGCCGCTGGCCGCCCCGCCCTGGCCCAAAACGCCGCCGTAGTTGAGCGTGCCTTCCCCTGCGGTGCTGAGAGAGGCGTTGAGGCTGATTGTGCTGCTGCAGTTCTGGAGCGTGCCGTAACAGCTCGCCGCCAGGCCGCTTGCCGTGATGTAGGAAGAGCCGGTGCTCGTGATCTTGATGCTGCCGCTGGTGCTCACATTGGAGATGCTGCAGTTGCCGTAGCTGCTGGCCAGCAGGGATGCCAGCTGTATGACGCGGTCGTCCTTGATGGTCAGCGTGGCGCTGAAGTTCTTGAACGTGAGGTTTTGGAAGCTGGCGTTTTCCGCATAGCCGAAGAGAGCGAGCTTGGCGTCTCCCAAGGCGGGCAGGCTTGAATTGCTGATCGCGTAGTTGCTGATGGTCTTGCCGTTGCCGTTGAAGGTGCCGGTGAAGCGGCCCTGGTAGCTGTTGCAAACGGTGATAGAGCTGCCCTTGAAGTCGATGTTGTTTGCCAGGTAGTAGGTGCCAGACGGGTTGGCGCTTATCTTGGCAAAGTCCTCCACGGTCTTGATGGGCGTGCCCTGTGGTGTCGCGAGTGCCTGGGGCGCAAAAGCAACGGCGCCTGCGGTGGCGAGCAACGTGGCGGTACCCAGCGCTGCTGCCACGCGCAGCTGTTTGCTGGCAAGAAGCATAGTCCTCTCCCTTCCTGTGCACGGAGCAGGCCAGAGCGCGTTATCAGCGCGGCCTTGTTGCAACGGTATCCAATAGGGGAGGACTCAAGAGCGCACGCGCGCATAATGCCGATTTCCCAGCACAGAAAGCAGTGAGCGCAAGCGAGCGAAGGCGAAGGATCTCCAGCTCAGCCCGAGACAGTGCCTATTCGAAACACGGTCTCGTGACTCCGCTGGAGATCCTTCGACTGCGACACTTTGCGCCTCCGCTCAGGATGACGGGAGGGGGCGGCACAGCCCAGTGTGAAAGGGGGCCGTTTCTCGCAGCGGGCAGCGGCGCCTTGCCCGCTATTCGCTGTCTTTGTTGCGGACGAGGCGGCCCTGCACGTAGACCTGTCGGATGTTGTCTGGTGTGGAGAGGTACAGGATGCGCGCAAGGCGGTCTGCCGGCTCGTCGAACACACCAAAGCCCGTGAGGTCGCTGTCACGGCGCTTGACGTCCACCACCTGCAGGTCAAAGGCGCGCCCAGGCTCAAAGCATCCCACGGGCAGCCCCAGGCTCTGGGCACCGCCGGTGGTCGCCAGCCAGAAGGACTCCACCAGCGAGATGCGCGCGTCTCCCAGCCCTCGCTCCTGCGGCGGCCGCTGGGCGTCCACGCCCGTCTCTAGCAGGCGGGACACCAGCACGGCCTGGCGGATGTTCTCGTACATGCTGGGGCTGTAGCCGCCGGAGATGTCTGTGCCCAGGCCCACGTTGATCCCCTGCTGGCGGAAGCGCTTGACAGGCGCCACCGCACTGGAGAAGTAGGAGTTGGCCATGGGGCAGTGCGCCACGGCAACGCCCAGCTCGGCGAACATCTCGCCCTCGTCCTCTGTGAGGTAGGGGCAGTGTGCCATGATGGAGTGCTCGCGCAGCAGGCCAAAGTCGCGCAGGGCGTACGGGTCCGTCTTGCCAAAGCGCTCGAGCACCACGTCGTGCTCCCACTGGCCTTCGTTGCAGTGGGTCTGCACGTAGGCGCCATAGCGCTCGGCCAGCTGCCCCAGGCCGCGCAGGACCTCGTCTGTGCAGCTGGGGATGAAGCGCGGCGTCACCACCGGCCAGATGCCCTGGCGGCTGGCGCGACCTATGCCCTCGACTTCGCGGATGAGCGTCTCTGTGTCTGCCACGGCCTGGGCGGGGGAGGCGTCGCGGTAGTACTCGGGGTTTGCCACCGGGTCGTCCATGACGGTCTTACCCACCAGGGCGCGCTGGCCCTCCTCCGCACAGATCGCGGCGAGCTCGATGCTCGACTCCAGGTGCGCACTGCCCAGGTACACGGTGGTGGTGGAGCCGCGCGCCAGCAGCTGCTGCACGAGGTCGCGGTAGACGGTGCGCGCAAAGTCCAGGTCCGCAAAGCGCGACTCGAGCGGGAAGGTGCGCTGCTCCAGCCAGAGGTAGAGCGGCTCGTCCAGGGCCAGCGCCGCCTGCGGCCACTGCGGGGCATGCACGTGGATGTCCACAAAGCCGGGCAGGCCGTAGCGATTGGCGCCCAGCTCGGTGAGCGTGCCGCGGTTACGGTGCGCTGCCAGGGCGTCTGCGTGCTCGGCATCGCCTTGGCGCAGCACGCGCACGATCGTCCCGCGCCCGTCGACCTCGATCAGCGCGTTTTCTAGGAACTCAAAGCTGCCGTACACCGGCGCATGAAAGAAGGAGCCGTAAAACGCGCTCTCAACGTGTTGTGACATGTTCATTCCCCCTCACAGAAGGAGCCCCGCTGCTGCGCGGGGCTCCACATAGCGCAAGCCCGCCTACTCAACGACCTCCTTGATGGGGTCTTCCACCTGCAGGGTCATCACGTTGATGAAGCCGTGGTCCGTGATGGCCAGGGCGGGCAGCGCCGCCAGGCAGATGAAGGAGAGGAACATGAAGGGGATGGGGATGATGCAGCCGCGCTCTGCGCAGGCGGCGTTGAGCTTGTTCTTCTCTGCTGCCAGCTCCTCGCAGGAGAGGTCGGAAAGCAGGCCGCAGACGGGGTAGGCCACGCATTCGATCACTTGGCCGCCGTCGACCAGGCACTGGCCGCCGCCTATCTCGATGAGGTGGTTGACTGCCACGGCCATGTCCTCGAAGTTGGTGCCCATGACGATGACGTTGTGGTTGTCATGGCCCACAGAGGAGGCGATGGCGCCGCTGGTCATGTGGAAGCCGCCCATGAAGGCCTTGCCCACGTTGCCGTTCTTGCCGTAGCGCTCTACCTGGGCGATGTAGAGCACATCCTGGGCAACGTCGCAGGCCACATAACCGTCAACGCACTCCAACTCGACTTCGCGCGGTTGGGTGATGGGGATCCAGGGCAGCGTGTCCATGCAGGTGACCTTGACGCGCTTGGCGCCTTCTGGTGCGGCGATCTTGAAGCTGTCTGCGGTGATGGGGTTGAGCAGCGTTGTGGTGTTGAGCAGGCAGGGGTCGTGCTGGGCGGGCTCGTAGTGCACCAGCATGCTGCCGTGGTCCACGACCTGCTTGCCGCGGCTCCACACGCTCACGACCTCGAAGGTCTCTGCCGTGTCCCCGCCTACCAGGGCGATGTCTGCGCGCTTGCCGGGTGCCAGGGCGCCCACATCGGTGAGCTCGAAGGCGCGGGCGGCGTTGATGGTGACCATCTGGATGGCCTTGGCGAACGGAACGCCCTTCTCCAGGGCGATCTTGAGGTGGTGGTCCAGGTGGCCGGTGGAGGCCAGGTCGCAGCAGTGGAGGTCGTCCGTGACGATGCTCATCATGCTGGTGTCGATGTCCTTGCCCACGATGGCGTCGAGCTGCTGGGCCAGGGTGCGGGCTGCAGAGGACTCGCGCAGCATGGCGTGCACGCCCACGCGCGCGCGGTCCAGGATCTCGTCTGCGCTCAGGGCCTCGTGGCAGGTGGAGACGCCGGCGGCAACGCACTTGTTGAGGTCCGCGCCGCGCATCTCGACCAGGTGGCCCTGCGCGGTCTTGCCCTTCATGCCGGCAACGTCGTCAAGCGACTCCATGAGGTCGGGGAGGTCGGCCAGGATGTAGGGGCCCACGCACTCGGAGATGCCCACGGCGTCCGGGCGCTTGAGGGCCTCGCGGATGATGGCGGGGTCGAAGGAAGCGCCGCTGGTCTCCAAGGCGGGGGAGAAGGGAACGTGGGAGGGGACGACGAAGTAGAGGTTGAGGTCGGTGGCCTCGTTCTCTGCGATGACGGCCTCTATGCCCTCGATGCCGCTCACGACGCCTATCTCGTGCAGGTCGGTCATGATGGACGTGGTGCCGTGCTTGAGGACCGCCTCCGCAAAGGGCCTGATGGCGAGGTCGGAGCTTTCCGGGTGGATGTGGCCGTCGATGAAGCCGGGCGTGATGAAGGCACCCTGCGCGTCTATGACCTGGGTGGCCTCGCCGATGCAGTAGTCGACGTCACCCACCGCGGCAATGGTCTGCCCGCAGATGGCAACGCCGCCGGGGTAGATCTCTCCCGTGTAGACGTTGACGACCTGACCGCCCGTGATGACGACGTCTGCCGGCTCCTTGCCGCCTGCAACCGCCAAAAGCCTCTTGTCCATGCTGGTACCGCCCTTTCTCTTGTCGGGCGCCCGGCGGGGGCCCGAGCTGCAATGGGGCCATAGTAGCACCCGGCAACAGGCTCCCCTGTTGCGTCCACGTTGCACTGATGGTTTTTGCTTCAGCTGCATACAGACTAGGGGACGGGAAGGCGCTGTTAGTCCACGATGGAGTTCAACCTCTCTATACGTCATCTCGACCAAGCGAACGCAGTGAGCGCGTGGAGAGATCCCGGGTTGAGCTAGGAGACCACGACTCGAGAGAAGCGGTCTTGCGGCCCAACCCGAGATTTCTCCACTGCGGCGCTTTCAGCGCCTCCGGTCGAAATGACGGTCCGGGCGTCCATTAGCTCCATATTTGTCTAACAGCGCCAATAAGAAGGGAGGGGCACAGCACGAATAGGGGCCCGGCAGTGCCGAGCCCCGTGTTCGCCTGTGTTGGCCAGCGCTTAGTCGATCTTGGGGAAGAGGTCTGTGGAGAGGTAGCGCTCGCCGGTGTCAGGCAGGATGGTGACGATGTTCTTGCCGGCGTTTTCTGGGCGGGCGGCCACGATGGCGGCTGCAGCCAGCGCGGCACCACTGGAGATGCCGGTGTTCACGCCCTCCAGTCGCGCCAGCTCCTGGGAAGCAGCGATCGCATCGGCGGTGGGGATGCTGATGACCTCGTCGATGGCATCGCCGTCGTAGTTCTTGGCAACAAAGCCAGGCATGATGCCCTGGATGCCGTGGGGGCCGGGTTTGCCGCCGTCGAGGACGGGCGACTCGGTGGGCTGGACGGCGATGAACTGCAGGCCCTCCTTACGGCCCTTGAGCCCATGGGCGATGCCGGAAATGGTGCCGCCGGTGCCGACTCCGCCGATCACGATGTCAACCTGGCCAGCGGTGTCGCGCCAGATCTCCTCAGCGGTGGTGGCGGCGTGGATGGCGGGGTTGGCGGGGTTCTCGAACTGCTGGGGGATGAAGGAATTGGGCGTTGCGGCGTGGATTTCCTCTGCCTTGGCGATGGAGCCCTTGATGCCGTCTGCCTTGGGGGTCAGCACCAGCTCGGCGCCGTACTGGCGGATGAGGGCGCGGCGCTCGATGGAGAGGTTTTCAGGCAGGACGATGATGACGTGATATCCCAGGGCCGCGCCGTAAGCGGCCAGTGCGATGCCGGTGTTGCCGGAGGTGGGCTCGATGATGGTGCCGCCGGGTTTGAGGATGCCGTCCTTTTCCGCCTGGGCGATGAGGGAGTAGCCGATGCGGTCCTTCACAGAGCCGGCGGGGTTGCGGTACTCGAGCTTGGCGATGATGTTGCCAACCACGCCCTTGGCCTGGGCGTAGCGGTTGAGCTGCAGCAGCGGGGTATTGCCGATGAGCTCGATGACGTTCTGTGCGATGTTGGTGTCGAGGATCTTGGGCTGGGTCATGGTCGTCCTTCTTTCCTGGCCCCAGGGGGCAAGTTTGCTGTGGTCGAGCTGGCACGTGCGGTTCTCTTGCGCCAGGCTGTGCCAGAATAGGGAGCAGCCCATGGCGTTTGATGACGGTCAGTACTATACGCCTTAAATCCTAGTTAGCTAGTAGGAATTAAGTTGATATTTGCGATCGCCCGCTATCGGTTTTTCGAATCTGGTAACAATGGGGCGCTGTGCAGGAGTCGCCTTGAACCTTACTCGTCTACGTACTCGATAAAGTCGCCTGGCTGGCAGTGCAGCTCGCGGCAGATGGCGGCAAGCGTCGAGAAGCGCACGGCGTTGACCTTGCAACCGCCAGGCTGGGAATTCCCTGCGCCGCCCTCTCTCCTCGCGCAAGGTTTAACTCTCACTTAATTCTCTTCCACAAAAGTGAATGAACGCAGAGCGAGCAGGCCTGCGCTGTTGTCATGTGCACGCCCCGCTCTCTTGAAAACCGCCAGCCAGTCCCCTGCAAAGGGGACTTCCGCTGTTTGAGCGTGTTTTTGCAACCGCACGCCCGCCGCCATCACAGTGCGCGAAAGGAGAACGCCCCTTGACGGACGCCCAGCCCCACCTCGACCAGCTGGAGGAAGAGTCGATCTACATCATGCGCGAGGTAGCCGCCATGTGCGAAAAGCCCGTCATGCTGTACTCCATCGGCAAGGACTCATCGGTCATGCTGCACCTGGCCCGCAAGGCCTTCTATCCAGAGAATCCGCCCTTCCCCCTGCTGCACGTAAACACCACCTGGAAGTTCCACGAGATGATCGAGTTCCGCGACCGCACGGTCCGCGAGTACGGGCTCGACTTCATCGAGTACATCAACCAGGAGGGCGTTGAGCAGGGCATCAATCCCTTCGACCACGGCGCGGCCTACACAGACATCATGAAGACCGAGGCCCTCAAGCAGGCGCTCGACCTGCACGGCTTCACCGCCGTTTTTGGCGGCGCCCGCCGCGATGAGGAGAAGTCCCGCGCCAAGGAGCGCGTGTTCTCCTTCCGCAACGCCGCCCATGCCTGGGACCCCAAGAACCAGCGCCCGGAGATGTGGCGCCTCTACAACGCCGCCATCAACAAGGGCGAGAGCATGCGCGTCTTCCCGCTCTCCAACTGGACGGAGAAGGACATCTGGCTCTACATCAAGCGGGAGAACATCGACATCGTCCCCCTGTACTACGCGGCCGAGCGCCCGGTTGTGGAGCGAGACGGCCAGCTGATCATGGTCGACGACGAGCGCTTCCGCCTGCAGCCCGGCGAACAGGTGCAGATGCGCACGGTGCGCTTCCGCACGCTGGGCTGCTACCCGCTCACCGGCGCCGTCGAGTCCAACGCAGACACGCTGGACGCCATCATCGAAGAGACGCTCTCTGCCGTGACCTCCGAGAGGACCACCCGCGTCATAGACCGCGACGGCGGCAGCGCGAGCATGGAGAAGCGCAAAAGGGAGGGGTACTTCTGATGAAGGGCTTGCTCAAGATCCTCACCTGCGGCAGCGTCGACGACGGAAAGTCGACCCTGCTGGGGCACCTGCTCTACGACGCCAAGCTGATCTTCGCGGACCAGCGCGACGCCCTGTTGCTGGAGTCAAAGGCCGGCAGCCGCGGTGGGCAGATCGACTACTCCCTGCTGCTGGACGGCCTGGCCGCAGAGCGCGAGCAGGGCATCACCATAGACGTCGCCTACCGTTACTTCACCACCAAGAAGCGCTCCTTCATCGCCGCGGACTGTCCCGGCCACGAGGAATACACCCGCAACATGGCCGTGGGCGCGGGCTTTGCGCAGCTGGCCGTCATCCTCATCGACGCCACCAAGGGCGTGCTGGTGCAGACCAAGCGCCACACCCGCATCTGCGCGCTCATGGGCATCCGCCACTTCGTCTACGCGGTGAACAAGATGGACCTCGCCGGCTACAGCCAGGAGACCTTTACCGCCATCGAAGAGCAGGTGCGAGAGCTGGCCGCTGAGTTCTCCCCGCTCAGCCTGCAGCTCATCCCCGTGAGCGCTACAGAGGGCGACAACGTCGTTCACGCCTCTGCCAACATGCCCTGGTACGCCGGCCCCACGCTGCAGGAGTACCTGGAGGAGGTCGAGGTGGGGGAGGAGCCCGCCGCCCGCGGCTTCTGCATGCCGGTGCAGCGCGTGTGCCGCCCCAGCAGCGAGTTCCGCGGCTTCCAGGGCAGCGTGGCCAGCGGCGAGCTGCGCGTGGGCGACGAGCTCACCGTACTCCCCAGCGGCTCTGGCTCCAAGGTTGCGAGCATCGTGCGCGGCTTTGACAGCGTGCAGGAAGCGCACGCCGGCCAGGCCGTCACCGTCTGCCTGGAAGACGAGGTGGACGTCAGCCGCGGCTGCGTGCTGGTGCGCGGCTGCTCCCCGCAGACAGGCCGCGCCTTCAGCGCCGACCTGCTGTGGATGGACGACGCTGACCTGCTCCCGGGCAAGAACTTCATGTTCAGGCTGGGCACGGCAGCTGTGGCCGGCACAGTGCTGAGCATCGAGTACAAGGTGGACGTCAACACCGGCGAGCAGCTCCCAGCCAAGCGCATCTGCAAGAACGAGATCGCGCGCTGCGACATATCGCTTGCAGAGCCGGTGGTCTACGAGGCCTTCGAGGACAACCCCGCGCTGGGCTCCATGATCCTCGTGGACCGCGTCACCAACATGACCAGCGGCTGCGCGGTGGTGCGCCGCGGCACCAGCAGGGGCCAGAACCTCACCTGGCAGGAAACCTCCGTCAACCGCAGCCTGCGCGAGGGCCACATGGGCCAGCGCGCGGCGACCCTGTGGTTCACGGGCCTTTCCGGCAGCGGGAAGTCCACCCTGGCAAACGCCGTGGAGCAGGCCCTGTATGCGCGCGGGCGCTACACCATGATGCTCGACGGGGACAACGTGCGCATGGGCCTCAACAAGAACCTGGGCTTTGGCGACGAGGACCGCATCGAGAACATACGCCGCATCGCCGAGGTCTCAAAGCTCATGAACGACGCCGGACTGGTGGTGCTCACCAGCTTCATCAGCCCCTTTGTGGCAGACCGCCGCAACGCGCGCGAGGTGATAGGGGAGGACAGCTTCATCGAGGTCTACGTGAGCACCCCGCTGGAGGAGTGCGAGCGCCGCGACGTCAAGGGCCTGTACAAGCGCGCCCGCAGCGGGCAGATCCCCAGCTTCACGGGCATCAGCAGCCCCTATGAGCCGCCCGTCAACCCAGAGATCACGGTCGACACCAGTGCCGAGAGCCTGGAGGAGAGCGTGCAGCGCATACTCGACTACCTCGAGCGGCGAGCATGAGCGTACAGGAGGCGGCAGGAAAGAGGGGAGGCCTGGGGCAGCTGCTGAAGGAGCTGCTGGGCATCGGCTGCATCGGCTTTGGCGGAGGCAGCGCCCTCATCCCGGTGTTCCAGGAGCGCCTGGCGGGGCGCGGGCTGGTCTCTCAGCGGCAGCTGGACGACGCAGTGGCGGTTGCCTGCATCACGCCGGGGGCCCTGCCCGTGGAGATGTCCGCCGGCCTCGGCATGGAGCGCGGCGGCTCCTGGGGAGCGCTACTGGCTGCGAGCGCGCTGGCCTTGCCCGGCGTGCTGCTGCTGGTGCTGGTGCTGGTCCTGCTGGGGCAGAGCACAGGTACCGTTGTCACCCAGGTGGGCTACCTGGCCGTTGGCGTGAGCGCCTACATCCTGAGCGTGATCGCCCGCTACGTGCACTCCAAGGTGACCGAGGCGCGCACCCGCAAGGGCACGCTGATATCCCTGGCAGTGGTGGTGCTCGTCTTTGCCGCCACCTGCGGCAAAAGCCTCTACAAGCTGCTGGGCTTGACGGACGCGGTGCCGCTGCTGGCCATCGGCACGGTCAACGCCATGGCGCTCACCTTCTTCCTGGCGGTGTGGATTCGCGACAAGCGCAGCCCGGGGCGCGTGGCGGTGGCGCTGTGCGTAGCCGGGGCGTACTGTCTGACGCAAGGCGGTCTGGGCAAGCTGTGGGAGCACGAGCTGCCGCTTGACCTGCTGCTCATCGCGTGCATGGTGGTGATGGCGCTGTGGAGCCTGGCAGGGGATGCCCGCGAGAGCGGCGCGCGCCTGAGGTTGGGCAGCCCCAAGCCGCTGCTGGGGGTCCTGGGCGTCAGCGCCCTTGCAGTTGCCTTGTGCGCGCTGCCCGCGCTGCTGCTGTGCGCTGACACCGCGGCCTACCTCGCCAACGGCGCCGTGAGCAGTCTGCTTTCCTTTGGCGGCGGAGACGCCTACATCGCCATGGCGGACGGCTTCTTCGTGGAGTCCGGCATGCTGCCAGAAGACGAGTTCTACGCCCAGCTGGTCCCCGTTGCAAACGCGCTGCCCGGCTCCATCCTGTGCAAGGTGCTCACGGGCGCGGGCTACCTCATCGGCGCTGAGAGCGGCGGCGTCGCAGCCGGCCTGGCCGTGGCGCTCGCCGGCTTTGCTGTTGCCATCGCCATGAGCTGCATCACCTTTGCGGCGGGCTACTGGCTTTTCGAGGCGCTCGACGGGCTCAAGTCCTTTGCGGCCATCAAGCGCGTGATCGGCTGCGTGGTGAGCGGGTTGCTGCTCACAGTGGCCCTGGGCCTGCTGGTGAGCTGCTCGAAGGGAGCACCGCCCGTTGCCGGCGGCTCCGCGCTCACGATCGCGCTGTGCCTGGCGCTGGCTGTGGTCAACGGCGTGCTCGCCAAGCGCCTCACGCTGCACCCGCTTGCCGCCGTACTCGCGTCTGCCGCTGTCAGTTGCCTGCTGTGCAACCTCATCGGCTTGCTGTGATGGCCTCCTGCCGCTTGCGCGCACCAGCAGGCCGACCCTCACGTCTGAGCGCAGTGCCTGAGCGCAGTGCCGCAAGGCGCACAGCCGAGGAACCTCCAGCAGAGTTGCAAGACCGTGGCTCGAGCACAGGGGTCTGGCAGCGCCGTGATGGCTGCTTGAGAAAGCGGGCGGGGAGTTTTAGAGTACATGCATCGAAGTTACTCGATTCCATTTAGGAGGAAGCCCATGGCAGTACTGTCCCAGGAGGTCAAGGACCTCTTCAACAAGGTCTCAGACGTCGTCTTTGCAACGGCAGATGCCGGCGCACAGCCCAACGCATGCATCGTGGGCATGAAGTCCGTCATCGACGACGAGACCATCTACCTGTCCGATCAGTTCTTCAACAAGACCCTGAGCAATATCAAGGATAACAGCAAGGTCGCCGTCGTCTTCTGGGAGGGCCACGACGCCTTCCAGATCCACGGCACCGCCAGCTACGTCAACGAAGGTGAGCAGTTCGAGGCCCTGGCAGCTAAGGTCAATGCCGCCTTCGAGGCCAAGGGCATGCCCATCCGCGCCAAGGGCGGCGTCTTCGTGCATGTGGACGCAGTCTACAGCTCTGCGCCCGGCCCCCAAGCCGGCGCTAAACTCGCCTAAGGGGAGCACTGCCTTCGCATCACCAAGCGCTGCAGGGATTGAGAGCGCGTCTCTGCGCGTGCACGAAGCCAAGTTATATAGCATTCTCATAGTATATATACATAGATACTATATACAAATACTGTGACTTCAACTTTCACAAATGGTGAATAGCAGGTTTAAATATTCGATATTTGTATAGTCCGTCTCGTGGTCTAACCACTATCCGTGAAGACCTTAGGGACTCTGTTGCCGTTGACAAGGCGCCGCTGCGCACAGCGCGCGTACAGCGCCTACAGGGCCGGGAAGTACTCCTCGGTCTTGTGCTCCGCAAGGCCCGGGTAATACGAGTCGAACAGATCGCAGAAGTCCTTCCTGGACTCGTGCAGCAGGCGCGAGCCCTTGCGGCCGAGCGTGACGTTGGCTGCACGGCGGTCCTTGGGGTTGCACGGGCGGTTGATGAGGTTGCGGTCCGTGAGCGTGCGGATGGCGAGGGACGCCACGTTGGGGCGGATGTTGATGGACGCGCTGAGGTCCTTCAGGCGCGTGCCGCGGTTGTCGTTGCCCAGCGTGCGCAGGATGCGGGCCTCGTTGAGGGTGAGGTCAAGGCCGCGCTCGAAGATAACGAGCTGGGCCAGGTAGGCGTTGACGCTCTCGATCACGAGGATGCGCGTGGCGTCTACCTCGAGCTCAGCCGGACTGCCGTCCAAGCCAAGCGAGCTGCCCAAGATGGCGCCTGCCTCCTGCAGGCTCACCCCTTCGCCAAAGAAGGTCTGAGAAGAACCGGGCAAAAGCAGGCTGCGGAGCTCGGCGCGGCCTTCCACAGCTGCTGCGGTGCAGTCCTCCTCAAAGGCCTTGCGGACAGCTTCGAGGTACTTCGCAGCAACTTGGCGCCCTGCATCCGTGATGGCGATGAAGACATGGCGGCGGTCGTCGTTATCATACGAGCGGGTCATGAGGCCTTCGTCGAAGAGGCGGTCCGCAGAGGCGGTGATGGTGCTTGCCTTGAGCGAGAGCGCGCGGCCAATCTCGCCGATGGGCATGGGCTCGTGCGTTGCCATGTACAAGAGGGTGCGGGCATGGGTGATATTGAGCTTGGTTGCGTCCTTGAAGTTGGAATCAACAGCGTTGTTGGCTTTGATGAAGTAGTTGATCCAATCCAAACGCGAGCCATTGGAAAGCGTGTTGGTTGCCATGGCGATCCTCTCTTGCATGCTGAGATATATGTGCGTGACGGCAATCAAGCGGAACTGAAAATGATATGCCGTCTAAACTGTGCAATCATATAACATCCGTACGCACAAATACTGCTTGAAGAGAGTAAAGCTTACGTAACAGAACACCTTTTCTAACCAACTACGCATCTCTCCCCCACTGCAGCCCTAAGCGCTCCAGCTGCCAACACGCGCTGCATGCAACACGTGGCAGCGGCCGCCCTGGGGTCAGCCTGAACGGAGCCAGCGCTTGGTCTCACGGTGACGCAAGGGGCTCATGCGCTCTTGCGTAGCAAGCCGCTAACGAGAGAAGGCCCAGAGGTTGGCGATCTGGGGCATGATTCGCGAAAGATCCCATGACGTGCCGGAGCGCTCAGGGCTGTTGGGATCGCGCAACAGCACACGCCCCTGCTCGTCAATGCCGCACAAGACGATGAAATGCCCCGTGTCTGTGAAATCCCCCGGCATCATGGAGCAGATGATGGGCGTGCCTGCCTGCAGCAGGGAGCAGATCTGGCTTTCGTCATACGGAACTTCCCAGCTGTTGAGCCCCAGCTGAGCAGCGCCTTCGCTCATGAGCCGCCATGCGGTCTTCCCATCTTCTACATAGCCGCCGTTTTGAGAGAACTCTGCCATCCTGCCCGGGTCCATCCCCGTCTTGCCGGTGAGGCAGACGTACACCATGCTCAGGCAGGTGGGGCCGCAGCCGCTAATCCCCACGGTGTCGCCTGCATAGCGCTGCTCTGACCATTTGGGGTCCTTCTGATAGAGGCAGGGCGTTGTGCCCGCACGCCATTCGCGCTTGGGCGTGCTCGAGGGCGCGTCCTCCCCTAGCTGGGCGCTCGCAACGATCGAGCCTGCCCCGGCAGAGCGGTCCCCTGCCTGCAAGCGCAGGGTGTCTTGCAACGCCGCTTTCCCCGAAAGCACCGCAACGAGCACCAAAGCAGCACAGAGCGCGAACACGGCCACGCTGGCCAAGGGAGAGCGGCGCATCCTGCGCGAGCTGGAGAAGAGGAAGGACCCTCTGCGCGCCTGCTGCGTGTAGATGCCGCTGCGCCAAGAGTTGCCACGCGATGCACTGCGGATGTCACCTGCAGTGCGGACAGCGCTGGCCTCGTGGAATTCCCGGCGGTCCTCGATCGCGGAACGCCTGCGCGTATTGTGCACAGAGCTCTGGCCGTAGCTGCGTCTGTAATCCACGATGCCCCTCCTCAGCTTGCCTTCTCACACTGCTGAGGATGCCCTCCAGGCACCTTAAGTGTCCAAGAGCCTCAGGTAACGAGACCTTAAGATTGGCGTTGCCAGACCGGAATGGGGCCCAAGCTCTCAACACATCATTTCGACCAAGCGAACGTAGTGAGCGCATGGAGAAATCTCGGGTGGAGCCAGGAGACCGAAGCTCGAGGCAAGCGGTCTCGCGGTTCTACCCGAGATTTCTCCACTCCGGCGCTTTCAGCGCCTCCGGTCGAAATCGGTCCGGGGCGTCCATTAGCTCCATTCTGGCCTAACGAGACCGTAAGATTGCGCGCGGCGGCGCTACTCCAGGGGGATGGCTACGCGGAGGAGGAAGCGGCCCTCGCTTGCGGTGAACTGGGCCTGACCGCCATGGCGCTCTGCAACAAAGCGGATGGACCACGTGCCCATGCCGTGTTCTCCGTTGCTGCGGCAGGGCAGTCCCTCTTCGATCTCCACACGCCCAACGCAGCTGTTCTCAACGGAAAGCAGCAGGTAGCCGCGGTGTTCCTTGAGGGAGGCCTCGATCAGCGGGGGCTCGGTGCCGCCCGTGCGCTGCACCTGCTCCTGCGCCTTGAGCGCAGGCTCCTCCCGTGCGGGGTTGCCGTCAAAATCCAGCTGCACACATGCAGCCTCTTGCCACCGAGCACTCACGCCCCTTCGCGCCTTGTATGCGCGGCAAGCCTCCAGCGCGTTCTCAAAGCTGTTCCCCAAGAGCGAGCACAGCTCGGAGCTGCTCAGGCCCAGCTCCACGGGCAGGGCTACATCGAGCTTGAGCGCAACGCCTTCGCGCTCGGCCAGCTGGGCGTAGTACGAGAGCAACACGTTGACGTCTGTGTTGGTGCAGTAGCGCACTGGGGCCAGGGACTCCAGCTCGTCGATGGATTCGGAAAGGAAGCTGCGGACGCTTTCGAGGTCCGCATCATCCACATACTGGCCCAGCAGCACCAGCTTGTGGCGCATGTCGTGGCGGAAGGCAGCTGTGAGCTGGTTCATCGTCTTGAGAGACTCCAGCTCCTTGCGCGATTGCTGCAGCTGAAGGCTGGCCCAGCGGCGGTCCTGCTCTTCTTCTGCACGGCGCGCGAGCATCTGCCCGTAAACGCCTGCGAACACCACAAAGCACATCGAGAAGATGCCAGACACAGTGAGCAGCGCCTCGTAGCTGTTGGCGACCATCCAGTTTGTGTAGACGCCCGTTGCGTAATCCCACACGTAGAAGATCGCGGGCACGCTGGAAAACGAGAGGCACACTGCCGTGGAGGTGTTGAAGAGCTCGCACACGGGGCGGGAAGCAAAGCGGATGATGAGCACGCCAGCGAGGGCGGCCATTACCACGTAAACGATGGTCTCAACCGGCAGACCCGGCCCCCAGAGCTCGCGGCAGAGGCCTTCGACGAAGTTTGGGATCTCGCAGCACAGGTACGAGAGCAGGACGGCTGCCACTGCGTGCAGCGCACGCCGCTTTAACAGCGCCACCAACACCACTACCAGGGGCCCGTGCGTGATGAGTGGGTAGAGCATCTTGGCGGCATCCAGCCCACCGGCCAGGCCGAGCACGCCCTGCAGGGCAAAGTCGAGCACAACGAAGGCGACCAGCAACGCCATGTTGCGGCGTGTGGACTCCACGCCGGTGAAGGAGGCGGAAAGCGCCACGCCAAACACCAGCGAGCACAGGTAGCGAACGCCAAGGAGCACGGTCTCCATCACGCGCTGCCTCCACCGGCGTCATCGAAGAGGTAGGACATGTAGGTCTCCCGCACGGCCTTGCGCAGGCTGCGCGACACAGGCACCTGGCGCCCCTCCACCGTGCGCACGCCCTCCAGGGTGAGCGTCTTGATGTTGGCCATGTTCACAATGAACGAGCGATGCACCTTCACAAAGCCGCCCTTGCCCAGCAGCTGGGGCTCGTAGTCCTTGAGCGGGGCGTTGACCATCTCCTCGCGGCCGCCCAGCAGCATAAAGTGCAGCGTCTTGCCGCGGATCTCCACGTACTCGATCTGCGAGCAAGGCACGCTCAGAAGCCTGAAGGGCGTGCTGAGGACCAGCATCTCCTCCTTGCGGCTGTGCGTTTGGATCACGCGTTCCAACGCGCTTGCAAGCCGCTGCTGCGTGACGGGTTTGAGCAGGTAGTCTGTGGCGCGGACCTCGTAGCTGTCCACGGCGTACTCTTTGGAGCTGGTGAGGAAGACGATGTCTGCATCCTCGCCGCTGGCGCGCAGGCGACGGGCCAGCTCGATGCCGTCCATGCCGGGCATAAGCACGTCCAAGATGAGGAGGTCAAAGCGCGCGCCAGCCTCTGCATCTGCAAGGAGTTCCGCCGCGCTCTTGTAGCTGCGCAGCAGCAGTGGGCCCAGGGGGAGCCTCCCCTGTCCTGCTAGCTCCTCGAGCATGCAGGAGATGTTCTGGAGCTCGACGCGCTCGTCATCGCATACAGCGATCCTCATGATCACCTGCGCCTTCCCGCGCGCTTACGCAGCCGCGCTGTGTCCTGCCGTCTTCCAGCGCGCTCACGCAAACGCGCTGTGTCTGGCATCTTCCAGCGCGCAACCGCAGCGGCGCTGTGTCCTGCCGTGTCCATCAGTCTACCTGCTCACGTTGCATTCACGCGGGCAGGTGCGACTGCTTCCTTTGATAAACAATACGGGCTGAGCGGCGCTGCGGCAACGCCCCTCTACGCCCTCAGCGCGCCTTCTGCGCACCCTATGGCTTTCGAGCTGCGTCCGTGCAGCCTGGCGGCCGCAAACGTGCGGTTGACGGTGTTTGCTGGCCTCAAATGCACGATTGACGGTGTTGATAAAACTACAGACACCGTCAAATGCACATTTCCGGCCACTAGAAACCGTCAAATGCACTTTTGCGGCCAGCGCTCATCCATGGCCCCGCCATCACGTCCGCCGTTGCCGGCAGCAGAAGGGGCCGCCACTATGGACGGCCCCTGAAGTCACACATCGTGCGCGTGCCGTTGAGCGCTTACTGCCACTTGAGGATGAGCTTGCCCTTGGAGCTCTTCCAGTACTTGCTGCTCAGGCCTGGGCAATTGCCAAAGCTGATGGAAGAGACCTTCTTGGCGTTGGCCTTTGCACCTGCAACATTGGCGATGCCCTTACCCGAGCTGGTGTAGTACATGCTGGAGATGCTACCGTTGCGGCTGGGATCGTACTTGCCGGCGATGGCAGCGGCCCAGGCCTTGGAGTCTCCGCCGCCCGTTATCTTGCCCGTGTTGTAGCAGGCGCTCACCTTCTTGCCGTCGTTGTCGAGGTAGCCGAAAACGCCGCCCACACACTCGCCCTTGTTGAGGCTCACAGCGCCGGTGTTGTAGCAGTTGCTTGCCGCCATGAGGAGGTCGCCCGCAACGCCGCCGACGCGCATCGTGCCCTCGCTGAGCTTGACGGTGACCTTGCCGGTGTTGAAGGACTCCGTGAGGGCCACAGGCTTTGCCGTGTAGTTGCCCTTGTGGCCGATCACGCCGCCCACACAGGCCGTGAGCTGGCTGTTCTTGTCTCCGCCGATACCGGTATAGCTCACGGCGCCCGTGTTGGAGCACTTTTTGGCGCCATAGGCGATCATGGCTACGCCGGCAGCACCGATGAAGTCTTGAGGAACCTTCTTCTTTCCTTTGAGAGCGGTGCTGTTCACAGTGATTGCACCGGAATTTGAACAGCTGACAAGAGAGTCTGCCTTGTTTGCAATGCCTGCAGCACCAAGCGAACCATCGAGAGACCAGCGAGGAGCAGCGCTCACCTTGTAGCTAATGGCCGACTTGTTCGAACACGTCGTGAACTTATTTCCATCGTTCCCGCTGGCCGAGATGCCACATACAACCCATGCATTCTCATCGCCAACGCCAGTTACCTTAATGGCAGCTGCGTTGGTGCATTTGGTGAAGGTATTTTTATCACCTGCCGCGGCAATGCCGCCCGCATGCCCTTCTGAGTTGCTGTCGCTCACGGTGATGCTCACCTTGTTGGTGCAGTTCTTGAAGGTGCAGTTCATCGCATA
This sequence comes from Coriobacteriales bacterium, assembly GCA_051876075.1. GTDB lineage: Bacteria > Actinomycetota > Coriobacteriia > Coriobacteriales > QAMH01 > W2P13-069. Next base: position 1,230 of record JBJEHM010000074.1, on the reverse strand, counting down.
GGCAGCAATGCCGCCGACGTAGTCATACGCAGATGCCTCGCGGTTGGGCGAGTTGATGGCGATGGATCCGGTGACCGTAACGTTGTCGAAAGTGCATTTTGTTGGCCTTCTGATGAGACTGGCGATCGTGAGACTGTCTTTCATCCTGTTATTGATGTCTGCCTTGTAGCCGCTCAGCTTGATGTTCTTGAAGGTGGCTCCGTTGGCGCTGGAGAACAGCACCGTAGTCTTGCTCATCAGATTCGACATGTTGTAGTTCTTGATGGTGTAGCCCTTGCCGTCGAGCGTGCCGGTGAAGGGGGTAGTCACCTCGTATGAGCTGCCCGCAAAGTCGATGTCGTTGGCCAGGTAGTAGCTGCCGCTGGGGTTGTTGTTGACGACCGTCTTGAAGTCATCAACGCTCGAGATGGGGGTGCCTGTGGCCGCATGTGCCTGGGGGGCGAAGAAGGCCGCGCCGCCCAGCGCGATGGCCGCAGAGGCCGCCAGGGCCACACCCCAGCGCACCGTGCCTCGCATGATGTTCGTAGTCATTGTTGTTCCTTTCGTATCGCTGCAGTGCAGGCGCTATCCGCTGACTGCCCCGTATGGCGCTCTCTTCGCCCAGTTGACGGGAAGGGCTGAATCCCAGGTTGAGCCTCTAGCAACGAGGCTTGGAATAGCCGGACTTGCAAGCCAACCTGGGAGCTTTGTCTTTACGCGAAAACGGGCGGCTGGCTGCCGACGAGGTAGTCGTGCCTGTCCTTGAGGTCGATGACTTTCTCAGTCTTGAAGGTGAGCGTGAAGGACTTGAAGCCCTTGGCAAAGTTCATCTGCTTGTCACTGCTGAGGCGCTGGCTGTTGAGAATGTGGATGATCTGGACCGACCTGGAGTACTTGACGGCCATCGGGTAGGGGTTCACGGTCTTGCCTTTTACCACGAGCTTGCCACCGCTGTAAGAGAGAGAAGTAATCACTGTGTCGGCATGCTTGTAGTCAGTGAGCTTACTGCTGTACGCAAGCGTTGCCTTGTTGGCCGCGGGCTTCACGACCTTGGAGGTCGCAGTGTCCTTTTTATCTTTGATAGTTGTGGCTACAGCCTTGTACTTGGCGGTACCAGCACCAGAGGCTCTGTAGCGGAACTTGTAGTAGTCATCTGCGTCCACATCGACGGCAGCTGCCTTGGACTTGAAGGTCTTGATCACCTTGGTGCCGGCGTAGACCTTGACCTCGGTGACACCGGGAACGTTGGCC
>JBJEHM010000073.1:0-2826 GCA_051876075.1 Coriobacteriales bacterium | reverse complement strand
GCCGTTCATGCGCGGCATCTGTATGTCCATGAAGACGATGTCGTAGTAGCCGTCCTCGTGCTCGAGCAGCATGTCCACCGCCTCCACGCCGTCTGCCGCGCGCTCCACCGCAAGGCCCGCCGTGCGCAGTATCTCCTGTGCGACCTCCGCGTTGAGCTCGTTGTCCTCTGCCAGCAGGGCGCGCTTGCCCGCGAGGTCGAGGCTCCCAAAGCTCTTGAGGGGCTCGCCTGCGGCGGCAGCGGCCTGCTCTTCTTCGTCTCCCACCAGCACGCTGAAGGTGCGCTCCAGGCGCGAGCGGAAGAGCGGCTTGCTGATGAAGGCGTTGACGCCGGCTGCGCGTGCCTCGAGCTCGATGTCGCTCCAGTCGTAGGCGGAGATGATGATGATCGGAACGTCCTCGCCCACCTCGCGTCGAATGGCGCGGGCTGTCTCGATGCCGTTCATGTCGGGCATCTTCCAGTCGATGATGCAGGCGAAGTAGTCGCGCTCCTCCTCGTGGTGGCTGACCACCTTCTCCACGGCCTGCATGCCGCTGAGCACGCCCTCTGCCTTCATGCCCATGTCGTCGAGCATGGCGCAGCAGGACTCCAGGCTGAGCTCATCGTCGTCTGCCACCAGCACGTCCAGGTCGACGAACTTGTCGTGGCTCACCGCAACGTCCTCCTGCAGCTTGAGGAAGATCGTGACCGTGAAGCGCGAGCCCACGCCCAGCTCGCTTTCGACCTTGATGTCGCCGCCCATCATGCGCACGATGTTGCGGCTGATGGGCATCCCGAGGCCGGTGCCCTGGATCTTGTTGACGCGGCTGTCCGCAGCACGCGTAAAGGGGTCGAAGATATGCTCGAGGAACTCCGGCGCCATGCCGATGCCGTTGTCTTCGAAGACGAACTCGTAGCAGGCGATCTTGCTCTGCCTGGTAGGCCTCTCTGTGATCTCCAGCCTGATCCTGCCGCCGTCCGGCGTGTACTTCACCGCGTTGCTGATGAGGTTGGTGAAGACCTTCTGGATGCGCAGGGGGTCGCCGATGACCTCTTCGTGTACCACATTAGTGATGCTCACAGAGAAGCTGTGGCGGTGCGCCTCGATCTGCGGGCCGGTCATGCCGAGCAGGTTGTCCACCAAGTCCGAGAGGTTGAACTCCTCTTCCACGAGGTCGACCTTGCCGGACTCGATCTTGCTCATGTCCAGGACCTCGTTGATGAGGCTCAGCAGGTGCTTGCTCGCCTGCGTGATCTTGGCCAGGCAGTCCTGGACGCGCTCTGTGTCGTCGATGTTGGCAGCGGCGATAGCCGTCATGCCGATGATGCCGTTCATGGGCGTGCGGATGTCGTGGCTCATGTTGGAGAGGAAGTCCGTCTTGGCCTTGTTGGCAGCCTCTGCGGCGTCGAACGCCTCCTGCAGCACCTGCTCCTGCTGGCGCTCCTTCTTGATGAGGTCGTCCACGTTGCGCGTGCCGACAACAGCCACGCAGCGCCCGTCCTTCTCCCATACGAACGAGACGCGCGCCTGCAGGTAGACGATGTCGCCGTTGTAGGTGTACTCGTAGGTGAAGGAGTAGTCCTCGCCGTCGCTGAGCAGGTGCTCGAGCGAGAGCTTCTCGAGGAACTCCGCCCGGCTTGCCGGCGAGACGCGCTCCTCTGCATAGGTCTTGATGCCCTGGGACCAGCGGTAGCCGCGCACGCGGAAATACTCGTCGATGGCGCGGCCCTCAAAGCCCGTGGCGCGGAAGGGCGTCACGCTGTCCTCGCGCGGGTTGACCAGCAACACCGAGTAGTACTCGGACCCCAATCCCTCGAGTACCTCGCGCTGCATAGCCTGGATGCGCAGGCGCTCCTGCTCTTCCTTGACCATGGTGTCGACGTTCTTGAACGCGATGACAAACTCGCGGCTGTTGTTGAGCGTCTGCACCACCTGGAGCTGGTAGTGCTGCATGCCGCCGTTGCGGCTCACGCGGTAGGTGAAGGAGTACGCTCCGCTGTCCTTCAGCAGCTCCTCGATGTCTGCGATGCGGAGCACCTTGGCAAAGAGCGGGCGGTCTGCCTCGTAGACATCGCGCTCCACGTAGAGGGCGACGTTGTCCTCGTAGCTGGTGCCCTCGAACTGCTGGCCAAAGCGCTCGCTGATGGCCTGGCCCATGCGGTAGCAGGTGGTGATGCCGGTGTCTGCGTTGATGAGGTACATGCTCTCGTAGGGCATGGCCAGCGCCTGGATGAGCCCCTGGAGGACAGTGCGCTGCTCTTTTTCCGCGCTGATGTTACGCAGGCAGAAGAGGAGCTTGGAAACACGGCCGTCTTCTGCATAGGCGGCCGGTATGAGGCTTGCGCGCGTCCATGTCCCTGTGATGACCACGTACTCCTGGGAAATGATGGGCTTGCCGCCAAGGCGGGAGTCGAGGCTGGCAAGCTCGAGGAAGGACGTTGCCTCGGACTGGTACTCCGGCATGACGTAGGTGCGCACAGACTCCATGAGGAAGTCCTGGGCGCCCGGATGCTCGCCCTCTATCCGCGCGCGCTCACCCGTGGTGACCAGCTGTTGGACGGTGTCTGCGGGGACATCGATGTAGTAGAGCGCGTAGAACACGCCGCTCAACGCGTTGATGACGGTGGTGTGCTCGCGCTCGGCGGCGAGCAGGGCAGAGAGCTGGGCGTTCGTCTCCTGCAGCTCCCGCTTGGCTACGAGCTCCGCGCGCTTGACGCCGTCGACGTTCTGCGTGGCAAAGAGGACGTGCGCAAGGGAGCCGTCTGCGTTGCGGTCGACCTCGATGAAGCTGCACTGGGACCAGTTGTGCGTGCCGCCAGGCCCTAGGAGGAGGGCGCTTTCGTAGTC
>JBJEHM010000072.1:0-2829 GCA_051876075.1 Coriobacteriales bacterium | reverse complement strand
CAGGATGATGGTGCCGGCCTTCTTGATGAAGCTCCAGCCGCGCTCCCACATGCTGCGCAGCAGGTCGGCCAGGCGGGGCAGGCGGTACTCGGGCAGCTCCATGACGAAGGGCGCTTCCTCGCCGCGGAAGGGCTTGGTCTTCTTGAGGATGATGCCGCTCACGATGACAGACGCGATGCCCACAAAGTAGGCCAGCGTGGCGATGAGGCCGCTGCCGCCAAAGAACGCGCCGGCAAAGAGGGCGATGATGGGCAGCTTGGCGGAGCAGGGCATGAAGGTGGTGGTCATGACGGTGAGGCGGCGTGCGCTTTCGGACTCGATGGTGCGGGTGGACATGATGGCCGGCACGCCGCAGCCGGTGCCGATGAGCATGGGGATGAAGCTCTTACCGGAAAGCCCGAACTTGCGGAAGATGCGGTCCAGGATGAAGGCAACGCGCGCCATGTAGCCGCAGGCCTCCAGGATGGCCAGCATGAAGAAGAGGATGAGGATCTGGGGGACAAAGCCGAGCACCGCGCCCACGCCGGCGACGATGCCGTCGAGCGTGAGGTCGTAGAGCCACTGCGGGCAGTGCGCTGCTTCCAGCGCGGCGGAGACCAGCACGGGGATGCCGGGGACCCACAGGCCGTATGCGGCTGGGTCGGGCTCGGCGGCTTCGAGGCTTTCGGCAAAGACGGCCGCGTCGACGGCGACGGCGTCGTCTGTCAGCAGCTCGCCGGACTCCTCGTCTTCGGGGGTGTAGACAGCTTGGATGCCGGCGGCTTGGGCAGCGGGCTCGAAGACTGCCAGTGCCGCGGCGTCGAGCTCCTCACCTTCCTCGAAGGCGGCCAGCAGCTCGTCTGCACCGGCCACGCCCTCCTCGCTGGCGGCGGTCAGGTACTCGCCTATACAAGCCTGGGCCTCGTCGAAGGCGCCGGCATCCTCGTCAAAGGCGGCCTGCGCTCCGTCGATGCCGACGATGGGGGCCGGGTCGACGTACCAGCCGTCGCCGAAGACGCCGTCGTTGGCCCAGTCCGTTGCCACACCGCCCACCGTGGAGATGGCGATGTAGTACACCAACCCGATGACCAGCACGAAGATGGGCAGCGCAGCGATGCGGTTGGTGACCACGGCGTCGATCTTGTCGGAGATGCTGGGCCCTGCGACGCGGCGCTTGTAGACGCGCTCGATGAAGCCCTGGATGTAGCCGTAGCGCTCGTTGACGATGAGCGCGTCGGGCTCGTCGCCCAGTTCCTTGGCGGCTTGGGCGGCGATGGTGCTCACGTCGGGTGCCCCGCTCAGCTCCGCGGCCGCCTTCTGGTCGCCTTCGAAGAGCTTGAGCGCGTAGTAGCGGCGCAGCGCCTGCGGGGTGCCGGCGGGGAGCTGGGCGTCGACCTGGCTGAGGAACTGCTCCATCTGCGTGGAGAAGCGCACGGGGACAGGGGCCTGCATGCCGTGTGCCGCGCGGATGGTGGCAGCGGTGCATTCTGGGATGCCGGTGCCCTGCAGCGCAGAGACCTCGACTACGGGCAGGCCCAGCTGAGAGGAGAGCTCGCGGGCTCTGATGGTGTAGCCGCGCTTGCGCACCAGGTCCATCTGGTTGAGCGCCACCACCACCGGCAGCCCAAACTCCATGAGTTGGGTGGTGAGGTAGAGGCTGCGCTCGAGGTTGGTGGCGTCGACGATGTTGAGGATGACGTCGGGCTCCCCGCTTGCCAGGTACTCGCGGGTGATGACCTCCTCCTTGCTGTAGGGGGACAGCGAGTAGATGCCAGGGAGGTCGACCACGGTGGTCTGGGAGCAGCTGGGTTCCTGCGGCGCTTCGTCAGCACATCCGGCGCAGCACCCGCACCCGGCGCAACCGCTGCGCTTCTTCTTAGGGGTGATGATGCCGTACTTCTTCTCTACCGTGACGCCGGGCCAGTTGCCCACGTGCTGGTGGTTGCCGGTGAGCTGGTTGAACAGCGTGGTCTTGCCGCTGTTGGGGTTGCCCACGAGCGCGATCGTGAGAGCCATGGGGTGCTTGTCCTTTCTTGTAGGGAGGACCCGCCTGGCTCGAGGGGGCCAGGCGGGTGGGAGGGGAGTGCCTCGGTGGCTGGGTGTTGGAGGAAGGCCGAGGCGTTGGAGAGAGGTGAGTTAACAGTAGTTAACTCTGCTGCCGAAAAATGGGCGCACGCGTGCGCCCGGGCTGCTGCCGCTTAGTGGCCTAGTGGCACGCAGGGTTTTCGGCTAGGAGACCTCGATGAGCTCGGCGTCTGCCTTGCGCAGGCTCAGGTGGTAGCCGCGCACACTCAGCTCGAGGGGGTCGCCCAGCGGCGCCGTCTTGGTGACGGTGACCTGGGTTCCCTTGGTGATGCCCATGTCCATGATGCGGCGGCGCACGGCCCCGTTCTCATGGAGCCTGGTGACGGTGACCGGTGTGCCCGGCGCTGCGGATGAGAGGGTCATGTCGAGGTGCTCCAATCAAGTTAGCTTTTATTAACACTTACACAAAGTAAGCCTTCGTTAACTTGTTTGCAAGAGGGAGTTCAGGGTTTTTTCGGCTGCTGAGGCTGTCTTCCGCCCCGCCCCGCTGCCCGCTGCACGGGGCCAGGAATTCCTAGCACCGTGCCTGCCCCCTTCCCCTGCCGAGACGCGGGGCCAGGAATTCCTGGCGTGGAGGTTTTGCAGGCAGCAACGGCGGGAGCAAGGCGAGGAATTCCTGTCGTGCAGATTAGAGCAGGAGGAAGCGAAAGGTTGGGGCTAGGAATTCCTCGCTTGGATATATTGCGAGGAGGAGCGGTGAAGGCGGGGCGAGGAATTCCTCGCTTGGCACACGGCCCAATCGCTTCATTCGCCGCTGGCGGGTTT
>JBJEHM010000071.1:0-11966 GCA_051876075.1 Coriobacteriales bacterium | reverse complement strand
TCGCTTGGTCGAGATGACGTGCAGGGGGGTGCTCACAGTCGCGAGGCTCAGATGGCGAACGTGGGGGCGGCTCGCAGCCGCAAAACCATGGCAGGGAACGAGGGAGCACCCGCAGATGCAGGGCCAAGTTCACATCGGAGGACGCACGAAACCGAAGGGAGCGGGTTCAGCTGTGCAGACGTTCCTGGGCGGGGCTTGCCCCGCCCCCAATTAGGGGCGGTGCCGCCGGCACCGCCATGACTCTTTTCTAGTTGCGGGAGAAGAACTCGCCGGCGCTGGGGAAGTCGGGGCCGTCCTCGTCGTCGGGGCGGGTGTGGTGGTTGCGGAAGTCGTCGAGCTTGGGGTCGCCCGTACCCATCTGGCCGGTGCCCGCCATCTGGGCCTGGATGGAGTTGAAGAGCTCGCGCAGGCGCGGGTCGTTGATCTGGTCCGGGCTGTACTCGCCGCCGTAGCCGTATGCAGAGCCGCCCTGATCGCGCATGTCGTCTGCCAAAGACCAGTCCAAGCCATAGTCCGCGCAGGTCTGCTCGTCTTCGTACAGCAGGCTGATGGCCTGGATGTTGAGCTCGTCGCCGCCCACAACGCTCAGCAGGTCGTAGAGCTGGTAGGCGGTCTCTGTGCAGGGCAGGGTCACGTCCATGTCCTCGCTGGCCATGAGCGCGGTGTCGAGCATGTCGAGCATCTGGGTGACGCTGGTGCGCCCGTGGAAGTCGAAGTCGATCGTCTGGGGAACGAACTCGATCAGCGTGCGCGTGGCCGCGGCGGTAGAGGCCAGTGCGTCGAGCGCGCTGCGAGTGTTGAAGCCGCAGATGTGCGCCATGGCCATGGCCTCGATGGTGCCCATGAGGCTGCCCGCCAGGCCGATGACGACCATCACCGCCGAAAGGGAGCCCTCTCCGGGCGAGCCCAGGGTGCGGATGGTGTGCGCCATGAAGGGCAGCAGCGGGCCGACGAGCTTGACGGCCTCTGGCTCGCCTCCCACAAAGCAGACGGAGGCCTCCTTCTCCCCCACGTTGAGGAGGGGGGCGTCCAAGTAGGTGAGGCCGTTGACCGCCGCCATGGCCTGTATCTCCTGCGCCAGGCGCGGCGTGATGAGGGAGAGGTCGATGAGGAAGGTGCCCTCGTCCGCTATCTCCAGCAGGCCGTTGTCACCCAGGTAGAGCTCCTCGACCTGGGAGGGGTGCGCGCAGCTGGTGATGATCACCTGGGCACCCTGGCAGGCCTCGATGCTGTTCTGGTAGGTGGGGATCTCTGCGTCGTTGAGCACGACGCCCTCGCGCGGGTCATGCGGGCCGGCCACCACCTCGTAGCCGGCATCGACCAAACGCACCACGGCCTCGAGGGCGGCGATGTTGCACGATCCGCCGAAGAAGGCGATGCGCGTATCGAGGCTGCTGAACATACGGGCTCCTATTTCCTCGAGATCTTGCTTGCGATGCGGTCGCCCACAGAGAGGCTCTTGCGGCGGTCCTCTCCCCAGAACACCACGGCCACCATGCCGGGGCCCACGTGGCTGCCGATGACAGGGCCGATGTTGCAGAACAGGGGCGGCACGTCCTCCTTGCCCAGGCCCAGGTGGTCGGCTACCCACTTGGCATCCTTCTCTGCATCTGCGCTGGCCACGATGACCGTGCCGCAGCTGCCGTCCTTGACGCTGCCCTGCTCAAAGCACTTGACCAGGCCCTTGAGGCTCTTCTTGCGCCCACGGGAGACACCGGCGAGCGCCAGCGTCCCATCCGGGTTGAAGTTGAGCATGGGCTTGACATCGAGGGCGTCCCCCACGCGGGCCGCGGCGTCCGGGATGCGGCCGCCGCGGCGCAGGGCCTCGAGGTTTTCGCAGGTGAAGAGGCAGTTGACGTACCATCGGGCCTCCTGCGCCCACTCCGCCAGCTGAGCTGCGCTCATGCCGGACTTGTAATGGCGCAGGGCCTCGTAGACCAGCAGGCCCTCGGCCACAGAGGCCAGCAGGGTGTCCACCACATGGCACTCCCATTCGGGGTACTTCTCCTTGAGCTCCTCGACCACGCGGTCGACGGTCTCGAAGGTGCCAGAGAGGCCGGCGGTGAAGGCCAGGTAGACCGTGGGCGTGCCCTCATTGGCCCAGGCCTCAAAGCGCTCCATGATCACTGGCAGGGGGATCTGGGCGGTGCCGGAGACTTCGCCGCCGCGCAGGCGGTCGTAGAACTCCTTGGGCTGCATGGAGGCGCCCAGGTCGTCGAAGTGCTCCCCGTCGTTCATGATGAAGGGGAACTCCAGGAACTCGATGCCGGCGTCGTCGAGGATCGTGCGGGGGAGGTCGCAGCAGGAGTCGAGGACGAGCCTGCAGTTTGAGTTGCGGTTGATTGCCATTCCGTTCTCCTTCCAAGGAGCGGGGACATGCTTAGATAACCTACCGATTATAAGCGGAGGCTGGCTTCCCCCTGCAAAGCGTTGTCCAACTGCTGGAATTATGCGCAGGGTGGCTAGTACATGTCCGCGCCGCGCAGCTCGCGGATCATGGCGTCGCGGCTGCTGTGCAGACCCTTCTCCAGGCCCGCGGGGTAGCGGTGCGGGTTGAGGAAGCGCTTGGTGGAGGCGTCCAGGCAGGCCAGCTGCTCCTTGCAGCGCGCCTTGGCGGCATGGACGTCGGTGAGGGTCTGGCCCTGCACCAACTTGCCGGCGCGCACCAGGGGCTGCAGCAGGGTCTGGCGCTGGAGCTCGGCGCTGTAGCGCTTGCGGTGCGTGTCGTCCATGGGGTCAACGCCCACGCAGGTGTCCGGGCAGCCGCTCTCCACGTCGAAGACGACGTCTCCGCAGAACATGCCGTCCCCATCTGTGAAACGCATGGTGTCGAGCACGCCGGGCGTGGTGATCTTGACCGTGGCCTCGGAGATCTTGATCTTGGGGATCCACTCGCTGTAGCCGGCGGGCTTGACGGCGCTGAGCTTGTAGACGCCGCCCAGGGCGGGCTGGGGGTTGCCGGTGATGAGGTGGGTGCCGATGCCGATCGCGTCGAAGCAGGCCCCCTGGTCCACCAGGCTTTCCACCAGGTACTCGTCGAGGTCGTTGGAAAGCACGATGGAGGTGTCTTCCAGGCCGGCCTCGTCGAGCATGCGGCGAGCCTTCTTGGAAAGCCAGGCCAGGTCGCCGGAGTCGATGCGTATGCCGTTGAGGTGCTCGCCGCGCTCGCGCATCTCCAGCCCCACGGTGATGGCGTTGCGCACGCCCTGCTCCACGTCGTAGGTGTCGACCAGCAGGGTGGAGTTGCCGGGCATGGATGCCACCCACGCGCGGAAGGCGGCCAGCTCGTCAGGGAAGCTCATCACCCAGCTGTGCGCATGGGTTCCGCTCACGGGGATGCCGTACTTCTTGCCGGCGAGCACGTTGGCCACGCTGCCGCAGCCGCCCACAAAGGCGGCGCGGTCGCCGCTCATGCCGCCGTCCGGGCCCTGGGCACGGCGCAGGCCAAACTCCGCCACCCCCCTGCCGCCGGCGGCGTGCGCCACGCGCGCGGCCTTGGTCGCGATGAGGGTCTGGAAGTTCACGCCGTTGAGTATGCAGGTCTCCAGCAGCTGGCACTGCATCAGCGGGCCGGTGACGCGCACCAGCGGCTCGCGCGGGAAGACCACGGTGCCGTCTGGAACGGCGTCGATGTCCACCTGCAGCTCCATGCCGCGCAGCCACTCCAGGAAGGCGGCGTCGAAGAGCGGGGCACCGCTGGGGGCCTTGAGGCCCGCCAGGTAGTCGATGTCCTCGTCGTCAAAGCCAAAGCCCTCCACGAGCTCTGCCACCTGGTCCATGCCGCAGCTCACCGCGTAGCCGCCCTTGAAGGGGTTCTCGCGGAAGAACATGTAGAAGCAGGCCTCGATGCCGGGCTTGAGCTGCTGCCAGTAGCCCTGCGCCATGGTGAGCTGGTAGAGGTCGGTGAGGAGCGTGAGGTTGCGGGCCATGGCAGCGCCTTCTTCCTGTTGGTGTTCCAGAGTTGGTTACGTGTTATAGCACTCCCGGCGCCCGGCTGCAGGGGCAGGCCGCGCTCCCTGGCTACTCGGAAGCAGGGGCGCTGCCGCCGTTGCCGCTGCCGCCCTTTCCGCGGCCGCCGCGGCGGCGCCTGCGGCGAGGCTTCTTCTCTGCGCCCTCTGCACCGGCAGCTCCCTGCTGGCCGTGGAGCGTTGAGCTGTTCTGGCCGGGACGCGGCTTGGCGGGCTGCTCTGCCGTCTGCTTGGGAGCAGCCTGCGCCTGTTGGCCGCCGTTGCCGGATCCGCGGCTGCCGCGACGGCGCCTGCGGCGGTTGGCGGATTGCTTGGGCTCCTGCTCATCTGCGGCGGGGCGTTTCTGCGCTGCCTCGGGCGCCTGCTTGGGGGCAGTCTGCCGCTGGCCGCTGCGGCGCTGGCGCGGCTTGCGCTCAGCAGGCGCTGCGGCTGCCGTCTCTGTTGCGGCATCCTCTGCGGGCTCGCCCACGGTCACGCTGCGGCGGCGGCGCCTCTGGTCGCGCGCGGGGGGCTCTGGTTGGCGCTCCTCGGGGCTGCCGGATCCGCGGCGGCGCCTGCGGCGGTCGTCGCCCGCAGAGCCAGAGACCACGTTCTCGGAGCCCATGGCGATGCGCCCCTTTCGGCGGCCGCCCTCGCTGCGGTCGAGCTGGCCGCGCTCGGCAACCTTGTCTGCCAGGCTGTCATCACTCGAGAAGAGCTTGTCGCCCATCATTGCCAGGTTGGCGTCCTTGTGCAGGTCCTCGATGATCTTGTCGAAGGCCTCCTGCCCGATGTGGCAGGGGCGCAGGCGCTCGCCTTCGCGGGGCTCCTTGTCTCCGGTGTCCATGCTGCTCAGGGGCACCACCAGGCTGCTGCCGTCCTCCATGCGCAGGCGCAGCTGCTCGCGCGGGGTGTCGAACTCGACCACCTTGGCCATGCCCATGGGGGTGTCGATGAGGGCGTTCTTCTTGGGAGCGCGGCCCTTGAAGTCCTTGTAGGCCTCGAACTCATAGCGCAGGCAGCACATGAGGCGCCCGCACAGGCCGCTGATCTTGCTGGGGTTGAGGGGCAGGTCCTGCTCCTTGGCCATGCGGATGGAGACCGGCTGGAACTCCCCGCCCAGGCGGGCGCAGCACAGCTCTTCTCCGCAGTGCCCCAGGCCGCCGAGCATGCGCGCCTCGTCGCGCACGCCGATCTGCCTCATGTCAACGCGCACCTTGAACTGGGCGGCGAGGTCGCGCACCAGGTTGCGGAAGTCAACGCGGTCGTCTGCGGCAAAGTAGAAGGTGGCAAAGTCGCCAGAGAACATGAACTCGACGCGCACGGGCTTCATGTCCAAGCCGTGCTTCTCGATGAGCTCGCGGAAGACGGGCATGGCCTCCTCGCCGCGGCGGTTCATGGCATCTGCCTGGTCCAGGTCCTCCTGTGTGGCGATGCGCAGCACGGGCTTGAGCGGCTGCTGGAGCTCCTTGTCCTCGACCTCGCGCAGCTCGTCGACCACCAGGCCGACCTCGCGGCCGCGGGCGGTCTCGACCAGCACGTGGTCGCCTTCCTCAATTGGCAGCCCGGCGGGGTTGAACCAGTAGTCCTTGTTCACATAGCGGAGCCTGACGACGGCTACCTTGGGCATAGTGCCTCCCTGATCTCGAAGAGCATGGCCTCCAGGGCCAGCTGGGGTGTGACGTTTCTGGCGATGCGTGTGCGGGCCGCGCCGAGGGCGGTGACAGCCGCAGCGATGCCGGCGCAGCCGGCCCGCTGTGCGAGCTGCTGCTTTGCAGGGTCGAGGAAGCCCTCCCCCTGCGCGCCCAGGGCAAGCAAGCCCTGTGCGGCGGCACCGGTGCTGCAGGCGAGCTGCGGCGCCCCGCCTGCTATGAGCAGGCAGTCGCGCAGCCAGGACTCCCCTGCGTCGAGCAGCTGGGTATAGCCCGCTCGCTGCTCCATGGTCACCTGGCGCTTGTGGGTCTGCTCGAGCTCCTTGCGCGCGCCGGCGGCAAGGTAGTCCGCTGCCTCGCGCTGGGCCTGGGCCTGGGAGTCCTTGAGCTCCTCCACTCCCGCGTTGGCAGCCTGCACCAGCTCCTTTGCCAGCGCGAGCATGCTGCGGTTTCCCTCCTGCGCAGCGCAGGCGCTCAAGGCGCGCTCCATGACCGCGGCGCCCTGCTGCTGCGCCGCGCCCTGCGCGAGCTCGCAGGCGTTTGCAGGAGCGGCGAGCGAGAGCACCTGGCAGCGGCTGCGGATGGTGGGCAGCACAGAGCCCTCGGCCGCCGCGAGCATGACGATGCAGACGCTTTCCGGCGGCTCCTCGAGGGTCTTGAGGAAGGCGTTGGCCGGAGCGCCGCGCATGCTGTCTGCCTGCTTGACGATGTAGACCTTGCAGGCGGCGCGCACGGGCGCCAAGGCGCTGTCACGCACTACCTCGCGCACTTGCTCCACCAGGTAGCCGGCAGAAGACGCGGGCTCCAAGACGTGGAGGTCCGGGTGGGCGCCCCTCAAGGCCGCCTGGAACTGCTCTTGGTCACCTGCAGCCAGCAGCGCAGCGGCAAGCCGTGCGGCGACAAGATCGCTGCCGCAGCCAGCAGGCCCTGCAAGCAGGTACGCATGGGTGATGCCGCCCTGCTCCAGGGCACCGCGCAGGTAGCGCACGGTCTGCGAGCAGGGAAGCCCCTCAAAGGGGTCGAACATAGAGGAAGCCTCTCAAGAGCAGGCGAACAGGTACATGCTGGGAAGACCGCACCGCATATGGTGATGCCTTGTCCCATAACCTGTTAATGCTACCACGAGCAAGCGGCCTCCCACGCTGGTGCCAGGACATGCGAGCGCGGGAGGACCGAGCTCAGAGCATGGGGAGCACGCGCGCGAGCACCGCTTGGTGCACCTCTTCCACCGTGCCGGCCGCCCCGATGCACAGCACGCGCTGGGGCTCTTCCATGGCGATGCGCGAGAACCCCTGCGCCACACGCTCGTGGAAGGCCAGGCCCGCGGCCTCGATGCGGTCACCGCCGCCGTCCCCGCCGGTAACGCCCATGGCGCGGCGCAGGCCCTCCTGCGGGTCTATGAAGAGCATCACGGTGGCGTCTGGCGCAAGCCCGCCCGTTGCGGCGGCGTTCAGGCGCGAGATGAGCTCAACATCCAGCCCGCGGCCATAGCCCTGGTAGGCAATCGTCGAGTCTGTGAAGCGGTCGCAGAGCACCACCGTGCCCGCATCGAGCGCAGGGCGTATGAGCTCGCTCACGATCTGCGCACGGGCAGCCTCGTAGAGCATGAGCTCTGCCATGGGGCTCAGGCCGTCGCTCTCACGTGCGAGCAGTATCTCGCGCACGCGCTCGCCTGCCGCGGTGCCGCCGGGCTCGCGCAAGGCCAGCACTTGATAGCCGCGTTCCTCAAGCGCTGCGGCCAGCAGCCTGAGCTGCGTGCTCTTGCCGCAGCCCTCGCCGCCCTCGAAGGTGATGAAGCGCCCGCGGGCCGGCGCGGAGCAGGCTTCGCCCCAGCTCATGCGCGGCCAGCTTCCTGCACTTGGGCGTAGACGTCGTTGCCCAGGGTGTCCACCGCCACAAAGCAGGGGAAGTCCACCACGTCCAGGCGGCGCAGGGCCTCTGTGCCCAGGTCCTCCCAGGCAAGCGTCTCTGCTGCCACCACGCTCTTGGCAAGCAGCGCCGCGCAGCCGCCTATGCTGCAGAGGTAGACGCTGCCCGTCTCCACGCAGGCGTCAACCACCTCTTGGCTGCGGCTGCCCTTGCCGATGCTCGCCACCACGCCCGCGCGGTAGAGCGCGGGGGCGGCAAAGTCCATGCGGCCAGCAGTTGTGGGGCCCACGGCACCCAGGGGCCTGCCGGCGCTGGGCGGCGTGGGGCCAGCGTAGAAGATGGTCTGCCCCTCCAGCCCGCAGGGCAGCTGTCCTGTGGACTCCAGGGCTTCCATCAGGCGCATGTGACCGGCATCGCGGCTGGTGTAGAGCGGACCGGTGAGCATGAGGGCCTCCCCTGCGCGCAGGCTGGCTACATCCTCCCTGCTCAGCGGCAGGCTCAGCTTCTTGGGTTCTACCATGGCAGCTCCCCCGTCTCTGCGTAGCGGGCAAGGTCGACGCTGATGCTCCTCATGGCGCTGCAGCCCATGTTCACCGCCACGGGCAGCGCGGCGATGTGGCAGGGCGCGGTCTCTATGTTGCAGGCAAGCGCCGTGCACGCCCCGCCCAGGGCGCCGGGCCCTATGCCCGTGGCGTTCACTGCGGCAAGGAGCTCCTCTTCAAGCGCGGCAACGCGCGGGTCTGGGTTGGGGGTGCCCACCGGGCGCAGCAGCGCGTGCTTGGCAAGGCCTCCCACCTTGTCGAAGGTGGCGCCCACGCCCACGCCCACGATGAGGGGTGGGCAGGCGCTGGAGGCCTTCTTGCGCACGCGCGCCAGCACCAGCTCGCGCACGCCCTCCCAGCCGGCGCCGGGGGGCAGCATCTCCACCTGCGACGCGTTGTCGCTGCCGCCGCCCTTGAGCATCACGTGCAGCTTTGCCCCGCGCCCGGGCACGAACTTGAGCTCTGTGAAGGCCGGGGTGTTGTCCCCCGGGTTGCTGCGGTCCACCAGCGCGTCGTGCAGGGTGCTCATGCGCAGCTTGCCGCTGCGGTAGGCGCGGCCCACGGCAGCGTCCACATGGGCGAAGGGGTCGCTTGCAAGCGAGGAGTCGTCTGCCCCCAGCTCGAGGCACACCCACACGGTGCCGGTGTCCTGACACAGGGGCACGCGGTCTTCCGCAGCGATGCGGCTGTTCTGCAGCAGCTGCTCCAAGACCAACCTGCCGCGTTGGTCGCGCTCCTCTGCCGCGGCGCGCTCCATGGCAGCCAGGACGTCCGGCCTCAAGTCGAAGGCGATGTGCGGGATGACCCGCTCAACCACCTCCGCCACCAGGTCTGCGGTTACTTGCATAGGGCCTCCTCTATGCTTGGGCGTTCTTTTCCTCGTTGATGCGGGCAACGGCCTCTGCAGCCAGCTCCACACCGGTGGTGATGTACTTGTTGCAGGTCTGCTTGCGGGTCTCCAGCTTTGGGTCGAGCAGCTCCTCGCAGATGGTCGAGCCGTGCTCCAGGTGGAAGTCGTCCACCAGCTCCTCCACGTGGGCATAGGTGCTCTTCTTGGATGTGTAGGGGTTGCTGCCGCTGCTGTTGGCAAGGCCCACCAAGGCGACCACCGCGCTCAGGGCGCCGCAGGTCTGGGTGTTGCCTCCCATGCCCGCGCCAAAGCCCTCCATGATCTTGAAGAGGGACTCCCGGTCAACATCCACCAGGTCTTCCACGGCAAGGGCAACGCACTGGGCGCAGTTGAAGGTCTGGTCGTGCATCTGAAGGGCCTTGGCCACCCTCTCCTCGATCGTGAGGTTCTCCATCGCGGCTCCTTTGCAACGGGCGCCTGAGCGCCGATTCTCACAACGCACTCAGTCTACGCCAAGCCTGCGACACGCGCGCGCAGCTCCCCCTCTTCCGTCATCAGCTTGAATTCAACACAATAAATGAGAATTATTCCTAGTAAGAGTGGTATCCTGTGCCCGTAAGGAGGTAGTGACGATGGAGCGACGCAACACCCGCCAACGCCAGCTCGTGCTCGAGGCCGTGCGCTCGCGCTGCGACCACCCCACGGCAGAGCAGATCTACCAGGACGTTGCCGCACAGGATCCCAAGATCAGCAGGGGCACCGTGTACCGCAACCTCTCTGTCCTCGCTCAATCGGGCGAGCTCAGCGAGGTCGAGACACCCTCTGCAAGCCGCTTCGACCTGCGGCAGGAGCGCCATCACCACCTGGTGTGCGTCTCATGCGGCGCCGTGGTGGACGCGCCCGTGGAGTACCAAGAGCAGCTCGACAGCCTGGCCGCAGCGGGCTCGGGCTTCACCGTGACGGGGCATCACACCATCTTCCAAGGCCTCTGCCCAGATTGCGCCCGCTCAGCGGGGCGCGCATAGAGCGACGAGAGAAGGGACTCCCATGGCTAACAAGTACGCAGGAACCCAGACCGAGAAGAACCTCCACACCGCCTTCGCAGGCGAGTCCGAGGCCCGCAACAAGTACACCTACTTCGCCAGCGTTGCCAAGAAGGAGGGCTTCGAGCAGATCTCCAGCCTCTTCCTCAAGACCGCTGACAACGAGAAAGAGCATGCCAAGATGTGGTTCAAGGAGCTCGAGGGCATCAGCGACACCGCCCACAACCTGGTCGCTGCAGCCGAGGGCGAGAACTACGAGTGGACAGACATGTACGCCGGCTTTGCCAAGACCGCCGAGGAGGAGGGCTTTGCCGAGCTCGCCGCCAAGTTCCGCATGGTGGCAGACATCGAGAAGCAGCATGAGGAGCGCTATCGCGCGCTGCTGCACAACGTAGAGGCCAAGGAGGTCTTTGCCAAGAGCTCCGTCAAGGTGTGGGAGTGCCGCAACTGCGGTCACATCGTCGTCGGCATGGAGGCACCGGAGATCTGCCCCGTCTGCGCGCATCCGCAGAGCTACTTCGAGATCCACGCAGAGAACTACTAAGCCGCCCGCGCCTGACAAGCGCTGCATGCACAAGGGGGAGGAGCCGAGCAACCGGCCCCTCCCCTTTTTGCGCTCAGAGCAGCGAATGCTCTGCTAGAAGTTCCAGGAGTTCATGTACTCGCGCTGCTCTGCGGTGAGCTCGTCGATGGTCACGCCCAGGGTCTGCAGCTTGACGCGGGCCACACCGTCGTCGATTTCTGCGGGGACGTCGTAGACCTTGTTCTCGAGCTCTGCGGCGTGCTGGTAGAGGTACTCGGCGGCCAGCGCCTGGTTGGCAAAGCTCATGTCCATGACAGAGGCGGGGTGGCCCTCCGCGCAGGCCAGGTTGACCAGGCGGCCCTGCGCCAGGACGACGATCTTGCGGCCGTCCTCGAGGGTGTACTCCTCCACCAGCGGCTTGAGCTCCACCTTGGAAACGGCGTGCTCCTCGAGCCACACAAGGTTGATCTCGCTGTCAAAGTGGCCGGAGTTGCAGAGGATGGCGCCGTCCTTCATGTTCTCGAAGGCGGGCGCATCGACTACCTTGCAGTTGCCGGTGACAGTCACCCAGACATCGGCGAGCTTGGCTGCCTGGGCGGCGGGCATGACCTTGTAGCCCTCCATGTAGGCCTCGAGCGCCTTGAGCGGGTCGACCTCGCAGACCACGACGTCCATGCCCATGCCCTTGGCGCGCAGCGCGAGGCCGCTGCCGCAGTGGCCGTAGCCGCTGATGACGATGGTGCGGCCGCACATGAGGCGGTTGGTGGCGCGGATGATGCCGTCCAGGGTGGACTGGCCGGTGCCGTAGTGGTTGTCGAAGAAGTGCTTGGTGTTGGCATCGTTGATGTCGAAGACAGGGTAGCCCAGCGAGCCGTCTGCCTCCATGGCCTTGAGGCGCACCACGCCGGTGGTGGTCTCCTCCGTGCCTCCGATCACGCCGGCCAGCTTGTCTGTGAAGCGGGTGTGCAGGGCGGTGTCGAGGTCGGCGCCGTCGTCCATGACGATCTGCGGGTTGGTGGCGACCACCGCGTCGATGTGGCGGTTGTAGGTCTCGGCGTCCTCGCCCGTGATGGCGTAGACGTCGACGCCGTAGTACTTGACCAGGGCGGCGGCGGTGTCGTCCTGGGTGGACAGCGGGTTGGATGCGCACAGCGTGACCTGGGCGCCAGACGCCACCAGGGCGCGCATGAGGTTGGCGGTCTCTGTGGTCACGTGCATGCAGGCGCCGATGCGCACGCCCTGCAGGGGCTTCTCCTGCGCAAAGCGCTCCTGGATGCTGGCGAGCACGGGCATATCGCGCGCCGCCCACTCGATGCGGGCCTTGCCTGCCTCGGCAAGGGAGATGTCTTTGATATCGGCCATGGGGATCCTCCCTAGTGGTGTGTTGTTGGGGGTTGCAGCACAAAGCGCGTGTTTGGACAGAAGGATACCGCATCCCCCGCTCAAGCGAACGCGGGGCTACAAACGTGAAATGCGAGAACAGCACCCCCTCAGACCGTCCGAAAACTCATTCTTTGAAGTGATGCTCCACAAGCCATTG
>JBJEHM010000070.1:0-12153 GCA_051876075.1 Coriobacteriales bacterium | reverse complement strand
ACGTTCGACTTTGAGGGTTCGTTAAGTGAATCTACCGCCCCTTGCTTCTGTCATCACAAGCAGAAGTGAGAGGTCCTTTTCTACCTCCTCGCTAGCGAATAATGGAGCATTTCCACTGCGCAAGACTCTCCCTTTGGGCATGGAAGGTTCGCTGGTCGCTTCTTAGTATCGGGTTATCGCGAGAACTGGGGCCCCACAAGAGACGAGGAATGAAAGAGGAGGATTGAAATGGCTGAAGACAAGGTAGAGGTTCTGAGGGCCGGTTGCTTCTTCTGTCACGTCCGCTGTGGTGTGTTGGTGACCAAGGTCAACGGCCGCATCACCGACATCAAGGGAGATCCGGACTGTCCCCATAACCACGGGTTCACGTGCTCCCGTCTGGACAAGCAGCGCTATCTGGATGGGTTTGTCTACAACCCCAACCGCCTGAAGAAGCCCCTAAAGCGCATCGGCGAGCGCGGCAGCGGTCAGTGGGAGGAAATCTCCTGGGATCAGGCGTTCGATGAGATTGCGGAAAAGCTTGCCAGCCTGCGCGACGAGTATGGCGCCGAGACCCTCGCCTTCACCGAGGGCACAGCCCGCACCTGGAGCTGGCTGCACTACAAGTTCACTAACCTGTTTGGCACACCCAATACCGGCGGCAACGGCACCATCTGCTACAGCTCCGACATGTGGCTTGAGCCCTGCACCTACGGCGGCTTCTGTTCCGATAAGGCGGACTGGGTCAACGCTAACGTCGTTGTCATGTGGGGCCGCAACACCATCGCATCTGAGCCCCTTCTGTGGGACTGGGTGCAGAAGAACCGCGAGAAGAATGGCGCCAAGATCTTGTGCATCGACCCGCGCTTTAGCGAGGTTGCTCAGCAGGCAGACCTGTTCCTGCAGCTGCGCCCCGGTACCGACGCCGCGCTGGCGCTTGGCATGATCAACGTCATCATCGAAGAGGACCTCTACGACCACGAGTTTGTGGACGAGTGGTGCATCGGTTTTGACGAGCTCAAGGAGCGCGCAGCCGAATACCCCGTCGACAAGGTGGCGGAGATTACCTGGGTTCCCGAGGAGAAGATTCGCGCAGCAGCGCGCATGTACGCAACGGCAGAGTCTGCCTCCATGCCCTGGGGTCAGAAGGGCGGAGACGCTTCTGGCATCAACGCCTCCTCCACCATCCAGGCAAAGGCCATCCTGCGTGCCATCACCGGCAACCTTGACAAGAAGGGCGGAGACCAGCTGGCTCCCCCGTCGCGCTTCCCACCGGCGTTCTTCGAGCACTACGCCCTGCCCCAGGAGCAGCGCGACAAGATGGTTGGCAACGACCGCTTCCCTGGCCTAACCTTCAAGGGATGGGACATTATCTCCCAGGCCTACCCGTCCTTCTATCCTTACTCCAACGCACCGCTGATGTTCCGCCAGATGATTTCCGGAGACCCGTACCCCATCAAGGCTCTCATCGTTCAGGCGGACAATCCCGTCATGGCGTTCTCCAACACCAACCTGGTGGTCGAGGCGCTCAAGAGCCTCGACTTACTGGTGGTTCATGACTACTTCATGACACCCACCGCTGCGCTGGCTGACTACGCGCTGCCTGCGGCGACCTGGCTTGAGAGGCCCGACAACTGCTACGCAGTTATGAATCACCGCCCGATGTACTTTGGCGCCCAGGCGCGCGTCCTCGAGCGCTTCGAGGGTGGGGCGGACGTCGACTTCCGCGATGACTACGAGTTCTGGTACGGTCTGGCGATTCGCCTTGGCCAGGAGGACAAGTGGTGGGGTCCCAGGACAGAGGACATGCTTGACTTCCAGCTCGCGCCCATGGGCATGACGCACGAGCAGTTCTACAACGACGTGAAGTACATGGCTGGCAAGAAGAAGTATCTCAAGTACAAGGAGCCTGGCTACAAGTTCCTCACGCCCTCTGGCAAGGTGGAGCTCAAGTCTTCGGTCATCGAGAAGCTCGCCGAGGAGACAGGCCGTCCTTTCGACCCGCTGCCTCACTTCGAGTACCCCGGCCTGAGCAACGAAAAGCACCCCGAGTGGGGCGACGAGTACCCGCTCATCGCCATCACTGGCGCCCGCTTCATGCCGTACTATCACTCCGAGCACAGGCAGCCTGGACCCTACCGCGACCTGCATCCCGATCCGATTTTCGATATCCATCCGGACACCGCCATCGAGCTGGACATCGCAGACGGCGACTGGTGCTGGATTGAGACGCACATGGGCCGCATCAAGCAGCGTGCTCGCAAGTCCTCAATTGTCGACCCGAGGGTCGTTAGCGTCCAGCACGACTGGTGGTTCCCCGAGCAGGACATGTCCCTGCCGAACCTCTTCGGCGTGTTTAAGTCCAGCGTCAACGTCATCCTTGACGACGACCCGGACACCTTGGATCAGCTCATGGGCTCTTGGCAGCAGACCGGCGTTGCCGTGAGGGTGTACAAGTGTGCTCCTGGGGAGTGCGGTATCGACTAGCGCCTAGGCGCTAGCAGCAAGCGCGCCGTCTCACGCAGGGGGGCGGCGCGCACCTGAGTCTCGAGTTTGAGAGGAGAACCGAAATGGCCGATGTTTCAAAGCTCTTTGGGATTACAGCCCAGGAGGTCGATGCCGTGAAGGCCCAGGGAATCGAGACGGTAGAGGCCTTCTACGAGGTTGCCAAGCACCCTGGCAGCCGAGCCGACTTGGCCGGCAAGACGGGTATCGACGGCTTCCGTT
The DNA here is from genome assembly GCA_051876075.1 of Coriobacteriales bacterium. Lineage (GTDB taxonomy): Bacteria > Actinomycetota > Coriobacteriia > Coriobacteriales > QAMH01 > W2P13-069. The sequence goes on along the minus strand of JBJEHM010000070.1, from coordinate 9,447 downwards.
TGGAGGAACTCTCTTCCATCGCGGGGAACTTCATCCTTATGATGGACTGCTCCTGGGATGACGACGATGAATAGTGCCTGTTCTGATTGGAGGTATGAGAGATGTGTTTCAGACCGCCTGAGGCGGATGCAGGGGAGGTTGTGTGCAGGAGCTGTTTCATGATCGTCGAGCCCAACCCCGACGGCACCTGCCCTGAGTGTGGCGCACAGATGGGCGATCCCGCTCCAGCCGCCGCGGCACCTCCGCCGCCCATGTCCAGCCCCGCAGTGTCAAAGGCGCCGGGGATTATGGAATAACAAGCCAGTTCTGGGATTCGGCCCAGCTAGACTGGTGACGACAGCAGCGTGAAGGCTTCTGCAGCGAACAGGCGGCGGAGGCTTTCGCGCGTCTGTGGAGAGCGATGAGAAAGATGTAGCTTCGTGATGAGCGGGGGACGTCATGATGCAGGACAGATACGAGGCCAAGCTGCGCTTTGCAACAGCGTTCGTGAGTCTTGTGGCAAGCCAGCCGCCTGACAAGGTCACGATTGGCCAGATCGTCGAACAGGCGGGCAAGAACCGTAAGACCTTCTACTACCACTTCGAAGACAAGAGCGCGCTGGTGAGGTGGCTATTCCGCTATGACATCGCCTGCGAGCTGGAGCGCTATTTCCCGCCGGAGGAGCTCGTTTTCGAAGCAGCCGGTGACAACGAGCATCTCGCTGGGCTTCCCTTCTACGCGAGGCACAACCGGCAAGACGGCACCATCGACAACACCATGTTCTTCGAGGTATTCTCCCGCAGTCTCGAGAAGCACCGCGACTACTACCACCAGGTCTTCTCGCACGTTGGTGGTGACAGCTTGGACAACTACTTGCACCAGATTTATACTCCCTGCCTACGGGAGGACGTGCTCTATCTGATAGACCGCGAGCTTGGGATGCGAGGAGGGGTCGACGCCCCGTCAATCAAGCGCGAGATGGAGGGGAGCGCTGCGGTCGACTTCCTTGCGGAGTTCTTCACTGGCTCTTTTATCTCTCGGGTCATCATGAGGATTCACGACACAGGCTTCAACAGGAGCATGTATGACATTGCCCCTTTCGAGAACGTCATACACGAGTCCCTGCAACTGATGATAGCCAAGCACCTGGGTCCGACAGAACCCTAACAGCTGAGGGTATCGGTGCTGCTGGCCGTCTTGGCGGCAGCCGCCTTGGCTCGGGCGTTGAGGGGGAGGAATGTGTGGCAGGAGGGGCAGCTGAAATCGGATGCTGCCACTGGCATGCCGCATTCCGGGCAGGTGCATTCATGTTGGGCGGGTCCATCCTCCTGCAGCCCCATGCAGGCCCCGCACATGACGCAGGGGATGCACATGACGCGCTCCTTTCCTTGCGAGATGAATCAGGCTCTCTGCTGCTGAGAGTAGCTTCTCTGCTCGCGCTTTGCCCTAGGCAATGCGGCGATTATGTGCAAGGGACGGAACCGTCTTTCCCCCGAGGAGGCAATGGTAGCTTCTGTCAATAGTACGAATCCTCAGAATGCGGCTCTCACTTTTTGAGCAACCCAGTGTGTGGACATCATCATGCTGCTTGTGAACCTGAATTCCGCTCGCCCTCGGTCTTGGCGCCCTCGAGAAGCGCGAGGACCTTGCGGATCTTCTCCTTGATGGCGTCGTTCCCAGTGCTTGCAGCGTCATCGGCCATGCTCGTTCCCTTCCCTGCGTTTGACTCCACATAGCCTAGCCGACTTGCTGAGCCCGAAAGCTACAACCAGTGAAATCCGGACAGCGTTACCTCTGTCAAACACATGGCTGTCTCCAACCGCGCAGCGTCAGTTGCGTGGCTCCCCTTCGCCCCCGCTTTCCCCGATGGTGAACTCGGGGCGGTCGCCTTTGGCCTTGGGCACCGCCTTGAGCTCGTAGCCCAGCGCGTCCAGCATCGCGGCGAAGTCGCCCACGAACAGGTCCCTGCTGGATTTGAACCTGTTGTTGAGGGTCTGGGGCGGGATATCGAGCTGGAGCGCGAGCGAGCGCTGGCTGCGTATCTGGTGCATGAGTATGGCGCGGACGATCTCCTTGGCATTCATCTTACGCCCCCATCCGGTAGCTTCAATTGAAGGACAAGAGTTTACCGCGGACATGGACCGGCCGCCTTCCAAGTGAGCGGCCAATTGTAGATGCTAGTATTGTTGGACAGCACGCACGGTGAAAGGACAGCTCATGGAAACACAAGGCTCTTCTCTGCATGGTCGGGCGGTATTGTCCAGGTGCACGATTATTCTCGCCCTCGCTTCCCTTCTTGCCGCTCTCTGCGCCGCATGCTTCTCCCCATGCATAGCAGAAGCATCAGAAGACGAAATTGTCTACCAATATAAAAAGGTTGAGGGCGGCATCGAGATAACATCCACAGATGTGCCCCGCGCAGAAGGTATCTGGACGATTCCGGGCACGATTGATGGCTTCGATGTTCTTGCATTCCAAACTGGTGGCTGGATAGGAGAGGGTGCCTTTGGCGGCATTGACCTGTCTCAGGCAACGAAGATTCGGAGAATTGACATCGGTTGTGATCCTGACTGGAAGACCGTCACCGTTTCGAATCTTCCAGAGCTAACCCAATTCATCTGTAGGGACGCCTATGTTAGCGCGCTTGATCTAAGTGGCTGCCCCAAGTTGAAGAAAGCTGATTGCTCTGACGGCAAGCTTGGGAAGCTGAACCTCTCTGGCTGCGTCAAGCTGACCGATCTTGAGCTTAATGGCACTGGGGTGAAGACCATTGTCGGCATGGCCGACTGCGCCAACTTGAAGAAAGTCAATATCTGGGAGGGAAGGCTGACCTCGCTTGACGTCAGCAAATGCCCGAGGCTCTCTGACCTGGAGTGCTCCTTCTGCAGGCTGCAGAAGCTAAACGTCACCAAGAACAAGGAGCTCACCAGGCTTCAAGTTCTGGGCAACAAGCTGACGAGACTCGACCTTTCGAAGAATGCAAAGCTGCGGTTCTTGGGTTGCCAGCAAAACAAGCTCACCAAGCTCAACCTCAGCAAGAACAAGAAGCTGAGGAGTATCGACTGCTGCTTCAACAAGCTATCTAAACTAGACCTAAGCAACAATCCCTTGGTGGATGGCGTCGAGTGCGCAGGAAGCGGCATCAAGACACTTGACCTGCGAAAGAACAAGAAAGTCAAATTCGTTGCCTGCAGCAAAGGGATAACCGTACTCGGTTACAACGGCAAGCTTGAATACTGGCCATCGCGCCTCTGATCTTTAGAAGGCGACTTGGTGCGGTTTCAAATCACCCTGAACAGCGCCTCCTCGTTCTTATGTTCGAGGTGAAGTATTACCTTCCAGTCTTTGAATGAGACGGCGCGCTGGTAGGCGCAGCCGAGCAGGGCTCGTGGAGCGGCAGCGGATCGCTCTGCTCCTGCAGCGTCTCACCGCGTGGAAGGGAAAACGCTGCGATGTGAAGACTGCATGGCGTTCCTATGACTGGGCAGCCATTGACAGGACCAGGCGCTGGTGTTCTTTAACAGGAGGGGAAAGGTCATCTCTCTCACCGATGAGGGCGAGGCCCTTGGCACAGCAGCCGCGGAGATGCTGAGTGAGATGCTGGAGGCTCTGAAGGAGCAAGCTGCAGAGGATGGAACCTCCCCCGCATTGCCGAGTGTTATCACGAACAGCTACGCCACGATGCTCCCCCTCAGCGACGACGAGTTGCATGACGATCGAAGAAGCAGCAGAGGAGCGCAGAAGGTACGAGGAGTGGCTGGCTGCGAAGGATGAAGAGATTAAGGAACAGTAGGGGAGGCCCTGATCTTTACCACCACCGCTCCATGTCCTCCCTAATCAACTCGAGGATGTAGGCGTTCTGGCTTGGCTGCTTTTCCAGGTGCGCAAGCAGGTCCTCGTTGCCGGGGTAGAACTTCACGACCTTGCGCGTGACCTTGGCGGCCTCGTACTTCGCCTTGGCCTGCTTCTGCGCCTCGGTTGTCGCCATTCTCCAACCGCGCAGCGTCAGTTGCGAGGCCACCTTTCGCTTCCTCTTTCCCCGACAGTGAACTCGGGGCGGTCGTCTGGCTTAGGCGCCACTTTGAGCTCGTAGCCCAGCGCATCCAGTATCGCGGCGTAGTCACTCACAGTCAGGTCCCTGGACGAGTGAAGCCTGTTGTTGAGGGTCTGGGGCGGGATGCCCAGCTGGAGCGCGAGCGAGCGCTGGCTGCGCATCTGGCGCTTGAGTATGGCGCGGACGATCTCCTTCGCGTCCACCTCACACCTCCCAGCCGGTCGCGCCAATCGGATGCTAAGAGTTTACCGTAGGAGCTGGCCGGGGTAGCCCATAGCAGAAAGCGCGTGCTGGATGAGCATACAATGGTCCCAAAGGCGCTGTTGCAGCAGGGCAAGCTCCTGAGCGCAGCTGAAGTGAAGTGGTATTGCATGCGGGGACAAACACGCAACACGCGTTCGCTAGGGCACCGTCCGGACAGCACAGACAAAACCCTCGTGCTGCTCGTTATTGGCGCCTGCGCCCTCTTCGCGCTTTGCGTGCTGCTGTTCTTGGAGGTTGCAGGCGTCACGGGCCCCGTATTAGAGGTCAAGACCTATCAGCCACGCGGTGCAGGCCCCTCGAGCAGCGTCGCCCTCATGATTATGATTGCCGCCCTCATCGGTCTATGGGGTCCGTTCTCATGCTTACGCTGCTACGACCCCTCCATACGCCGGTGCCTCATTGGCGTGTTCGTCTTGCTCGAGGTCTGGCTGCTGCTGGTGGTGTGCAAGTACTGCGTCTCGTCGGACGCGCTGAGCGTTGCCTTGTGGTACCTCTACTACGTCCCCATGCTCCTGATTCCCATGCTGTGCCTGTTCGCGGCGCTGCATGCGGCGGAGTGCGACGCCAGCACAGTCGCAAGAGCAGTCAAGCGGGCAGTCGTCGCCGCAACCGCCCTCCTCATCGCCTCTGTACTCACGAACAGCCTCCACCAGCTGGTCTTCGTCTTCGACACGGCCAACCCTGAGTGGAGCAGCAGCTACACCTACGGAACGCTGTACTACGTCATCTTCGGCATGATTGCCTTGGAGATGCTGGCGTTCCTTGGTGTCTTGTTCCTGAACTCCTGCAAGCAGCTCCACAGCGCGCTCATCCCCCTGCTCGCCCTAGGCGCCATCATCTTGGCCTTTTGCATTGCGTACGCCTTGCGTCTGCCCGCTGCGTTCGCGAGGAACTTCTCGCTCTCCAGTATCATCTTCGTCATGGCAACGCTCGAGCTGTGCTTTGACTCCGGATTGCTGCCGTCCTTCCTACACTACAGGGAGATGTTCAGGTCGCTGCCCTTCGACTTGAAGATCTTCCCTCTACGCCCGGCACGGCGCAATCAACCAATCCTTGCAACCGAGGCCGCACTGGCGCTCACCAAAGAGGCGCAAGAATGCCTCGATTCCTATGAGGGAACGGCACCGGTGAGCGTGTGCTACGACAAGGACCCGGACAAGATCTACCGGCTCCAGCGGATTGCGGGTGGCATCCTGTTGCTGACAGAGGACGTCTCCGGCTTGAACGCCCACAGGAACCAGCTGCTCGAAAAACAGGAGGCTCTGACACGCACCTGCGCCCTGCTCGAGCAAGAGCGCCTGGTCGCACTGCAGCTCCAGCAGCAGCGCAAGGAAGCGGCGCTGTTCGACGAGGTCGAGCGCTCAATCACGGAGTCTCTGTCCAAAGCCTCCTCGCTCATCACGGAGGCCGCCCAACTCCAGCCTGAGGACCCGGAGCTGTCGAGGAGAAAGCTCATGCTGGCGAAGATGCTGGTTTCGTACAGCAAGCGCAAAGGCGAGCTCGCCATCTCTTGCAAGAGGGACTCCCGCTACGACCACGAGAAGCTCCAACTCATCGTCGGCGAGCTCATCGCAGACCTGCAGGCGTGCGGCATCGCCTGCGCCTCTTTGGTAGAGACGACCAGTATGCTGCCCTCGGACACGGTGAGCGTCCTCTACGACTGTCTCTACGACTTCGCCATCGTCACGCTCTATCATCCCAGCTCGGCACTGATGGTCTGCCTGCGCAGCCTCTCTGGGTCGAGGCTCGAGCTGCGCTTGTCGCTGGAGACAGAGCCTGGCGACGACCTCCTCGGCTCCGAAGAGGCAGGGGAGCTGCGGGCACTGCTCGACGCTCACAACGTCGCGTACTCGTTCAGCGGCGAAGACGGCGTTTTGCGCCTTCGCATGTCTGCCCAAGGGGGAGGTGCTTGATGACGTACCTTTTCGACGTGAGCTTCGCAACCGTGTTACTCCTCATGGTGATGCTCTTTTTCACCATGGTTGGCCAGATGGCTCACGTGTTCATGCTCGCCATGCGAAGGGACGTCGCCCCTTTTGCGGCCATCATTGCCTACGAGCTTTTGCTCGGGTTGCACCTCATGTTCGCGACCGTCTTTGTGAGAGACGCGCTCAACGGCTATGACCTCTCGGTGTCTCTCTGGGTCTATTCCCTAGTGATCCCAGCCGAGTACGTCCTCTGGGCCAACCTCGCGCCGCTCCTTTTGGGGCTATTCCTCATGGTGACCTGTAAGAAGCCCCTAATGGTATTCGAGCTCGCCGCAGTGGCACTCTGGCTTCCCCCGTGCATCGGGCTGTTGGGCTCTCTGTGGCCATGGGCCGTCATCTGGGCCGCTTCGTTCTTCGTTTTTAGGGTGGGAGCAAGCCTCGTGCTCGACTGGCGACGGCGAGGGGAGATTGTCACTCAGCTCTCTGTGGCAGAGGCCGTTAATACTATCCCAGAGGGCATCCTGTGTGCCGACGACCGCGGGCGCATCCTCCTCATCAACGACACCATGCGCGCGCTGCTCCCCAAGCTGGGCTTCAAGGGTCTGCTCTCAGATGCCCGCGAGCTGAAGAGGGAGCTCGAGGAGCTGTTCGAGGAAGATGACAACATGCCCTGCGCGGGCGTCAAGATGCATGCGTCGGACGGCTCCATATGGCAGCTTTCCCTCGACGAGCTGCGTATCTCACGCAGGCCCTGCTGGCGCGTCATCGCCTCTGATATCACCGAGTTCGAGAAGCTCAACTTAGGGCTAGAGCAAGCCAACGCAAAGCTGGAGCGCACGGCAGACGAGCTCCAAGGCGCGCTGCTGCTTGTCAACGAGGTGGCCGAGCGCAACGCCTACGCCAACATGCAGGCCAAGGTGCACGACACGATTGGACAGCGTCTTTCGCTGTTGCACAGGTACTTGGAAGACCGCGACGACTCTTCGCAGCGGCTAGCACAGCTCGGCGTTCTCACCGAGAGCATCATGGGCGACCTCAAGGGGGCCGCTCAGCCCGATCCGCATGCAGAGCTTGCCTCTATCGTCGACGCCTTCGCCCTCATCAAGGTCGACGTGGCTGTGACGGGTGCGCTGCCAAGGGAACCGGACATAGCGGATGCCTTCGTCCGCATCGTCAGGGAGGCCGCCACAAACGCCGTGCGCCACGCGCAGGCCCATGTAATCCTTGTCGCATTCGAGCAAAGTGGCAAAGGCTATGAGATGAAGGTCGGCAACGACGGGGCAGCGCCTGCGCACAGCCACCGCGAGGGTACCGGCATCCCCGGCATGCGCGCTGCAGCGCAAGAGATCGGCGGCACGCTGGTTGTGGAACGCGAGCCTGCGTTTACCATACATGTAACCGTCCCTCTCGGGCAGAAAGGTGAGAGCGCATGATCAGGGTGGCGATTGTCGAGGACCAGACCATGTTGAGAGAGTCGCTGGCGGCCGCCATTGAGAGCGAGAAGGACATGCACGTCGTTCTCTCGCTCGAGGATGCCTCGGAGTTGCCGAGGCTGCTCGATGCGCATCCCGTGGATTTGGCCCTGTTGGATGTGTGCACCAAGAACAACTCAAGCGGCATCGTGGCAGCCGGCCAGATCAAGGAGCGCTACCCCCAGGTCAAGACCGTAATCATGACGGGTATGGCCGACGTCACCTTTGTGAGCAAGGCGCGCAGCGCCCAGGTGGACAGCTTCGTCTACAAAAACGTCGGCACCAAGGAGCTTTTGTACGTTCTGCGCTCGACCATGGAGGGCTACTCCACGTTTCCCACCGCGAAGGCGTGCACCGCACCGGAGCTCGAACTCCTCACCAGCACAGAGATCGAGATTCTCCAGCTTGTCTGCGAGGCCAAGGACAGGAGGCAGATCGCCGCGGAGCTGTACATGAGCGAGGGCACAGTGAAGCGGCATATCTCAGAGATGCTCGCTAAGACGGGCTTTGACAGCATCCTGAAGCTGGCGGTGCGCGCCGTCTCCTGCGGGGCCATCACGACAAACGTGGAGCGCTAGATTACGAAGGATGGCGGCAGGGGAGGCAGCAGAGCTCTGCCCGCAATGAACGCGACGCTCCCAATGTTGGACTCGAGGCTTGATTCCAGAGCACTTTTGAGACACGGGGTGCTGCCCGCAGCGTGCTCCATTCAGTACCGTGGAAAACAGTTCGAGAACTGTTTTGCCCAGGATGTTTGGAGAAAGTCATGGGACTGTTTGGAAGCCTTTTCGAAAAGAAGAACTGCGTGATCTGCAGCAAGGAGCTGGGGCTTCTCGGCAAGCGCAAGCTCGAGGACGGCTACCTCTGCAAGGACTGCGCGAGCCTGCTCTCACCGTTCTTCAGCGAGCGCCGCAGCTCCACCACCGAGCAAATCAAGGAACAGCTGGCCTACCGCGAGGCCAACAAGGAGCGCGTCGCTGGCTTCAACGTCACGCGCACTTTGGGGCTCGACACGAAGGTCTTGGTTGACGAGGATGCCGGCTGCTTTGTCGTCACCTCTGCTGGAGCCAAGTGGCGCGACAGGAACCCCGACGTCATCGACTTCTCCCAGGTTACGGGCTGCATCGTAGACGTGCGCGAGACCAAGACAGAGCTCACACGCGAGCTCGAGGACGGCACAGAGGAGAGCTACGACCCGCCGCGTTATGACATGGACTACGACGTGTACGCCATCATCCACGTGAACTCGCCGTACTTCGATGAGATTTGCGTGCAGGTCAACGACGACCAAATTGAGGACCGCTACAGCACCGACTTCCAGGAGGCGCAAAGGATTGCGGAGGAAATCCGCAGCGTCCTCACCACAGCGCGCGAGCAGGTGCGCGAGAGTGCCGCCGCTGCCGCCGCGCCCAAGATGGCCCAGACCTGCCCGTATTGCGGCGCCACCACCTTCCCCGATGCAAGCGGCTGCTGCGAGTACTGCGGCGGTGCCATCGCGACGGCGTAAGCGGCAGCAAGCGCCGTTTGGGATTCAGGCAGCGAGAGCGAAGAGGGGTGGTGGTTCCAGCTTGCCATAGAAGCGAGTACGTGCGGCCAAGGCAGAGGCAAAAGAGCAAGTAGCGCGCAGGTCCATGGATCTGCAGCAGCTCAGTAGAGGAGGCGGAGAACCACCATGAGAAAGATGATCAAGCTCGCGCTCGTCACGATTGTGGCAGCCATGTCGATGTTTGTTGCAAGCGCCGGCGTGGCG
>JBJEHM010000069.1:0-2911 GCA_051876075.1 Coriobacteriales bacterium | reverse complement strand
GGGGAGGAGAGGAGCCCTCACCGAACAGTGCTGCGCGCCCGAGCCGCGCTTCCGGCACCGCAGCTGCGGAACTCGCTCGCTTACGCTCGCTCAGACAGTCCTCGCTCCCGCGGCGCCTCCAGCGCGTCTCCGCTCCGCAGTGTTCGATGCGGGCTCCTCTCCTCCCCAGCGTTCGGTCTCGGTGTTCACACCGCCCGCCCCGGCTTGACCAGCAAGAGCATGATTCGGGCAGGGGAGGAGCCGCCGTTATCTTCACGAATACGTATGCTTGGATTTCTGCGCTAGAAACTCAGCACAAAAGTCCCTTGAAAAAGTTGTTCTTTGTGTCAAAAAGTCCCTAGGAAAAGTTGCGCATATCACCAAAAAGTCCCTTGGAAAAGTTTATTATTCTCAATAAAGTCCCTTGTAAAAGTTGTAAAACACCTGATGGGAGCTCAGAATGCTCAAACGCAAGGTCATCGACTTGCTCTCCGCCTGGAAGGCCAACCCAAACCGCAAGCCTGTCATCCTCAAGGGCTGCAGGCAGTGTGGAAAGACCTTCGCCGCCCAGCGCTTTGCGCAGGAGAGCTACAGCAACGTCGTCTACATCAACTTCTTCGAGAACCCCGGGGCAAAGGACATCTTCGCAGGAGCGTTGGACGTTGACCAGATCGTCATGATGGCCTCGGCGTACTTGGGGCCCTCGGCGCGCTTTGTCCCCGGGGAGACCGTCCTGATCCTCGACGAGATCCAGGAATGCCCCCAAGCGCGGACGGCCCTCAAGTTCTTCAGCCTCGACGGCCGCTACGACGTCATAGGCACCGGTTCCCTGCTCGGCGTTGCAGGGTACGGCGACGCGCCCGCCTCCATTCCCGTGGGCTACGAGACCGTCATCGACATGCACCCGCTCGACTTCGAGGAGTTCTGCTGGGCAAACGGGATAGACAGCTCCGTGATCGACGTGCTGCGCGCCTGCCTCGGCTCCGAGACCCCGGTTCCCCCCGCGCTCCACTCCCGCATGAGGGAGCTCATGCTGCAATACGCGGTGGTGGGCGGCATGCCAGACGCGGTCCAGTCTTTCGCCCAGCGCCACGACATGGCGCATGTGCTGCAGATCCAGCGCGACATCGTGCGCGCATACGAAGACGACATGGTCAAATACGCCCCGGCTGCGGACAAGCCGCTCATCAAGCAGTGCTTCCAGTCGATCCCCCGTCAGCTCGCCAAGGAGAACAAGAAGTTCCAGTACTCGCTTGTGAAGAAGGGCTCCACAGCCGCCCGCTTTGCCGGCAGCCTCCAGTGGATCGAAGACGCAGGGATAACCGTGCGCTGCCGCAACCTCCACATCACCGAGCTGCCGCTTGACGGCAACGCGATCGAAGACCAGTTCAAGGTGTACATGGCGGATACGGGACTGTTCGTGAGCATGCTCGAGGACGGAACGCAGTTCGACATCCTCAATGGCAACTTGCTCGCATATAAGGGCGCCGTCTTCGAGAACCTCATCGCCGATGTCTTCTCGAAGATGGGCAGGTCCCTCTACTACTTCAAGAGGGAAACCGGCCTGGAGCTCGACTTTGTGATCCGCTACAAAGGTGCATGTACACCCGTCGAGGTGAAGGCGAACAACGGCAATGCGAAGAGTCTCAAGACCGTCCTCAACCACCCCGAGAAGTACCACGTTGCACAGGCGCTGAAGCTGGCCGACCGCAACATCGGCCGCTCGGGGGACGTCTTGACCCTGCCGCTCTACATGGCGTTCCTTCTCACGGAGCGCTAGGAGTTCCTGGCGTTGTCGGTTCGAGCCGGGTTGACTGGCAAGAACATGAGCTGGGGCGAGAAGGAGGCCGCACCGAACAGTGCTCCGCATTCGTCTAATCATTCGACTAGGTAAAGCTCTTTCGGACGAGTTGCTTCATGTATGACTGCATGAAGTTTCGGCGGTTTCCAAAGAACCGCTCCTGAGTTTTTGTTTGCGTTTTGCTGTCGTAGGCGATGCGCGCTCGTTCAACTGTGCAAATGAAGTCGGCCATTTGCAGCAGCCTTCGGGCGGAGTGATTCGCTTCGCGAAAGTCGGCAACGTTGCTCGCCAATACATATTCCAATGCGTCGTGTAAGGCGATGCTCAGGGTTTTCTGTCCGTCGTCGTAATACACAGAGATTGAACCGAACCGCTGGAAGTAGTCTAGATGGTCGAAGATGAGAGCTGCCAAGTCGCGACGTATTCTCGCTTCAAGTTCTCTCCGGTTGTGGGTTTCGCGCTTGTCGTATCGCAGAATGAAGTATGTGACCGGGAGTGATCGCGCAAAGCGAGCAAACTGCGTCAGGAGGCGTTTCCTATCTCCGACGGTAACAGTCTTATAGGATTCATTGCCATGCAACAAATCCTTTCCGTGAAAGGGCACGTCATCCAAGCCGGCAAGCTTCAGTCGCTCTTCATACGCACGAATCGGCTCCTCGATGTCAGTGCTGTGCTCATGTAGAACCACGGCAACAAGATACAGCCCCTCCGAGAGGTCCTGGCTGCCAGCTTCGTCGATGTGCAGGTTGAGTCGTTCTTGCAAATTATCCCCCTAGATACAGAAATGGCGAGGTACGAACCTCGCCGTTCTGGAACCTCTGGGACGCAAGCGCCCTTCGGCGCTCCTATTCTCTCACGCTGCGACCGTGTAGGGCAAGGGACACGACATGCATTGTTTCGTCAAACCATCGGAAACGCCGCTGCGAGCTGGAGAAGTAGGTGCCCAGCCCAGTTTGACCAACGAGGGTACGAGCTGGGGAGAGGATGAGCTTGCACCGAACATTGCGGAGCGGAGCTTCTAGCGCGATAACCGTGCGTGCTGGCAAGAGCTGCTTCTGATGCTCCAAAAGGCAGAGTGCTCGTTTTGTCATCGGCCAATTTCGGCAGGCATGCAATGCTCCTGCTAAACTT
>JBJEHM010000068.1:11271-12494 GCA_051876075.1 Coriobacteriales bacterium | reverse complement strand
CGCCTAACACCCTATCTTGGACGCTAAACGCCGCCTAACCCGCTTTCTTGGACAGCGGCCAGCGTGCGCTGTGTGAGGTGGCTGCGGGTGGCGGGTGCGCGTGGTACTATCGCGCTTGTAATTCTTCGACCAACGGGAGCTGCCGGCAGGTGGCTGAGAGGGGGCTGGCGCCGCCCCGACCGTACAACACGGCCCCGGTAATGCGGGGTTTGGAGGTGAGGCACGCCGTGGAAACCTGCATCCTGGCTATCGGGGGCTCGGACAGCAGCGCCGGCGCCGGTATCCAAGCAGACGTCAAGACGGCAGCTGCCCTGGGGGTCCACGCAGCTACTGCGCTGACCTGCGTCACCGTGCAGAGCACCAGCGCCTTCGGGCCGGTGCAGCTCGTCGACCCCGGGCTGATAGAGGCGCAGGTGACGGCTGCGTTTGAAGACCTGCCTGTGGCAGCCGTCAAGGTGGGCATGCTCGGCAGCCCAGAAGCCGCCGTCGCCGTTGCCCGCGCCTTAGCGCAGCAGCGCGCGGGGAACCCGGAGCTGCCCATCGTGGTTGACCCCGTCCTCGCTGCCACAACAGACAGCCGCGGCCCCCGCGAGGTCGTCGGCCGCGCGATCTGCCGCCACCTGCTGCCGCTTGCGAGCCTGCTCACGCCCAATCTGCCAGAGGGGCGCACCCTGGCCGGCTACTGCCAGCAGATGCTCGCTGGCTCCACTACCGCAGACAACACATCGGCCGCAGAGCCGCAGCACGCCTCTGGCGAGGTGCTGGCTGCCTGGAGCGCGCGCACGCTCATGGCCGCCGGCGCGGCTGCGGTACTCGTGAAGGGCGGCCACTGCGAGGACGGCCCAACGGTGCGCGACCTGCTCTTTGGGCCGGCGGCGTCGCTCGAGCTCGCTCTCGACTCCGCGCTGCTGCCGAGCAGCGGGGAGCACGTCCCGGCAGTGCGCGTGCACGTGGGCCCCGGGCAGCGCGACGCCATCATGAGCCGGCCGATCGGCTACAGCGCGCCGCGGCGCGAAGGCGAGTTCCACGGCACGGGTTGCGTCCTCTCCACGGCCATCGCCTGCGGGCTTGCATGCGGCTTGGAGCTCCCCCGTGCGGTGGGGGAGGCCCACGCGCTGCTGCAGGCCTGCATGGAGTGCGCCTGGCAGCCCGGCAGCGGCTCCAAGCTGCTCGGGCCGCTTTCTGGTCCTCGCCCTGTCCCCAGCTGAGCATTCCGCTGATTC
>JBJEHM010000068.1:0-11171 GCA_051876075.1 Coriobacteriales bacterium | reverse complement strand
CGGGGCCTGTCCCCGAGCACTGACCCGGGGGCCTGTCCCCTTAAACCTGGGGCCTGTCCCCAAACGAATGCGGGGCCTGTCCCCAAACACGTTCGCACACCCTTGAGGAAGGAGCACCATGACTGCCAGCTACTCAACCCAGATGGAGGCCGCAAAGCTCGGCATCATCACGCCGCAGATGGAGCGCGTTGCCGCCAAGGAGGGCCGCGAGCCGGAGTTCATCCGCGCCGGCGTGGCCGCCGGGCGCATCGCCATCCCTGCCAACCACAACCATGCGGCGCTCGACCCCTGGGGCGTGGGCGAGGGCCTCTCCACCAAGATCAACGTCAACCTGGGGGTCTCCGGCGACCTTCACGACTACGAGGTCGAGATGCAAAAGGTCGACATGGCCCTCTCCTTTGGCGTGGAGGGCATCATGGACCTCTCCAACTGCGGCAAGACCTCCAAGTTCCGCCGCGACCTCATCGCCAAGTCCAACGCCATGGTGGGCACCGTTCCCATGTACGACGCCATCGGCTACCTTGAAAAGCCCCTGGCATCCATCACCTGGGAGGACCTCTTCGAGGTCGTCGAGGCGCATGCCAAGGACGGCGTGGACTTCGTCACCATCCACGCGGGCATCAACCGCCGCACGGTGGAGGCCTTCATGCGCAGCGGCCGCACGATGAACATCGTGTCGCGCGGGGGCAGCCTGCTCTTTGCCTGGATGCGCATCACCGGCAACGAGAACCCCTTCTACGAGCACTACGACGAGCTCATGGAGCTGCTCTACAAGTACGACATGACCATCTCGCTGGGCGATGCCTGCCGCCCGGGTTGCATCGACGACTCAACCGACGCCGCCCAGATCCAAGAGCTCATCGAGCTGGGCGAGCTCACCCGCCGCGCCTGGGATCACAACGTCCAGGTGATGATCGAGGGTCCGGGCCACATGGCGCTCGACGAGGTCGCAGCCAACATGAAGATCGAGAAGCGCCTGTGCCACAATGCGCCCTTCTACGTGCTGGGCCCGCTGGTGACCGACGTCGCCGCGGGCTACGACCACATCGCCTGCGCCATCGGCGGCGCTGTTGCTGCTGCCAATGGGGCCGACTTCCTCTGCTATGTGACCCCGGCCGAGCACCTGCGCCTGCCGGATGTGCACGATGTGCACGAGGGCATCGTGGCCGCGCGCATCGCAGCCCATGCGGGAGACATCGCCAAGGGCGTCCCTGGGGCCCGTGAGCGCGACAACAAGATGGCCGCGGCGCGCCATGCCTTCGACTGGGACGAGATGTTCCGCCTGGCCATCGACGGGCAGACTGCCCGCGCCATCTACGAGAGCGCACCCAAGGGCGAGGAGGGCACCTGCACCATGTGCGGCAAGATGTGCGCTGTCAAGACCGTCAACGATGCCCTGGCAGACGTCCCCGGCAACTTCATCTAGGGGGCGTGCAGGATGAAAAATCAACTCGACTACACGCTCTACCTGGTCACAGACCAAAGGCTCATGAGCACGCCCACCCTTGAGGAAGCGGTGGAGGCCGCCTGCCGCGGCGGTGTGACCTTGGTGCAGATCCGCGAGAAAAGCGCCTCCGACGAGGAGTTCCTTTGCGTGGCGCAGCGCTGCAAGGCCATCACGGACGCCTTTGGCGTGGGCCTCATCATCAACGACAACCCCCAGGTGGCCGCTGCAGTGGGCGCTGCCGGCGTGCACGTGGGGCAAGACGACACGCCCGTGCCGGAGGTGCGCCGCATCGTGGGGCCGGATGCCGTCATCGGCGTGAGCGCGCACTCCGTGGAGGAGGCGCTGCGTGCCAAGGCAGAGGGCGCCGACTATCTGGGCATCGGCGGCGTGACCCCCACGGCCACCAAGCCCGAGGCCGGCGTGCTGAGCTTTGAGGAGATGGACGCCATCATGGATGCGTTTGGCGGGCCGTGCGTGGTGATCGGCGGCGTCAACGCCAGCACCATCCCCCTGTGCAAGCCACACCCCTTTGCCGGCTATGCGGTGGTGAGCGCCATCATCGCCCAGCCGGACATCAGCGCCGCCGCGGCCGAGCTGCTCCGCATCATCAGGGAGTAGGCAGTAGGCCGCTACCGCGCAAGAGCCAAAGTCACAGCGGGCCGTGGGGCCTGCATGCGAGAAAGGACCACCTGAACATGCTCGAAGAAACCGCCGTCCGCGCCAAGCTGCAGGAGTGCGCCGCTGCCGTGCGCGCTACAAACCCCATGGCGCCCTCCATCACGAACTTCGTCACCATCGACTTCGTCGCCAACGCCCAGCTGGCCGTGGGCGGCAGCGCGGCCATGGTCTACATGCCAGACGAGGGCATGCAGCTTGCAGGCAGCCAGGCCATGTACCTCAACATGGGCACGCTCATGCCCGTGTACGAGGAGACCATCCCCGCCACTGCCACGGCCCTGTACAAGGCCGGCACCCCCTGGGTCGTCGACCCCGTGGGCCTGGGGATCGGCGCGCTGCGCACCAAGCTGCTGATGCACTGCAGGGAGTGCAAACCCACCATCATCCGCTGCAACGCCAGCGAGGCAATCGCCCTGGCGGACCTGTGGGGCCTCGAGCCCGCTGAGCAGAGCGGTGTGCGCGGCGTGGACTCCACGGACACGGTGGAGCAGGCGCGCGGTGCAGCCGTGGCGCTGGCGCGCTTCACCGGCGGCGCGGTGGCTGTGAGCGGCGAGGTCGACCTCGTCACAGACGGCAGCACCGTTGCCCTGGTGGAGGGCGGCAGCGCCTTCATGCCCTGCGTTACCGGCATGGGCTGCAGCCTGGGTGGCGTGTGCGCGGTCTTTGCGGCTTGCGGCGACCCCTTCACTGCCGCGCTTGCCGGCACCATCGCCTACGACTTGGCCGGCGTAGACGCCGAGGCCGCCGCCCACGGCCCCGCCAGCTTCAAGGTGGCCTTCATCGACTCGCTCTACAACACCAGCCCCGCCACCTTGGCTGCCTACCCCTTCACCCTGCAGGAGGCCTAGATGAACACCCTGGTTGCAGTGGCGATCGCCCCCTTCGGGCAGGGAGACGAGCTTTCGCAGTACGTGGCAGAAGCAGTGGAGATCATTCGCGCTAGCGGCCTCAAGAACCGCAGCTACTCGATGTTCACAGAGATCGAGGGCGAGTGGGACGAGGTCATGGACTGCGTCAAGCGGGCCACCTTTGTCCTTGCAGAGCGCGGTATCCGCACAGAAGTCGTGCTCAAGGCAGACATACGTCCCGGCTTCGAAAACACCAT
The DNA here is from genome assembly GCA_051876075.1 of Coriobacteriales bacterium. GTDB lineage: Bacteria > Actinomycetota > Coriobacteriia > Coriobacteriales > QAMH01 > W2P13-069. The sequence continues at coordinate 7,941 of JBJEHM010000068.1, read as the reverse complement.
GGAGGGCAAGCTGCAGCGCTTGGAAGAAAAGCTGGGACAAGGCTAGAATTGTCAGCTCGAAGGCATCGTTGAGAGGGGAGGGCTATGGACAGCGCGCAAAGCGCCGGCAAAGGCACCCCCACCCCCAACGATATCGCCACCATCTGGAAGAAGGGCTTTGCGCGCCTATTGGACAATCTGTCTGACAGGACTCGTGTCATCCTCACAATTGCTGTGGCTGCGGGAATGGTCTTTTTCAGCATCTACATGTACACAACCTACGGTTAGGAGCTAACGCTGTGAGCTGCGCTGTCTGCCATATCGTCGCCGCGGCGCCTGTGCCGCTGGAGCCCTTCGATCTGCGCGAAGGCGAGCTGCTGATCGCCGCAGACGGGGGGTATGCGGCCTGCCTGGAGGCGGGCCTGCAGCCAGACGAGCTGATAGGGGACTTCGACTCGCTCGAGGGCGGTGCGCCTGCGCATGCCGGCTGCCCGGTGACGGTGCTGCCGCGCGCCAAGGACGACACCGACCTCATGGTCTGCGTGCGCCGCGCACTAGAGCTGGGCGCGCGCGAGCTGCATCTGCACCGGGCGCTGGGCGGCGACGTGGGCCACACGTTGGCGGCCGTCAAAGTGCTCATGTGGCTGCGCTCACAGGGTGCGCAGGGCGTGCTGAGCGGTGGGGGACAGGCCCTGCTCGCGCTGGCACCGGGCGATGGGCTGGTCGACCTCGCGGCCTGGGCGCCAGCTGCCTGCCAGCTTGCGGGCGGCGGTTTGCGCGAGGGCGTACGCGTGAGCGTGTTCTCTGCCGGCGGCGACGCGCACGGCGTGGTCGAGCGCGGCCTGGCATGGGAGCTCGAGGGCGCCACATTGCTCTCCAGCGACCACCTGGGCGTTTCCAACGAGGTGCGCGCGCCCCACCCGCATGTGGGCGTGGGTGAGGGGATGCTCCTCGTCGTCATCGGCTAAGCGCTGGATCCGGCAGCTCTTCCAGGTGCCGACGCTACCGGTGCCACCGGTTGCTTCCATGCTTGCTGTCCAAAAACCGAAGCTAGGCGGCGTTTGCTGGCCAAGATCGGGGGTTGGGCGGCGTCTGTAAAACTACAAACGCCGCCCAACAGGCTATCTTGGACACAAAACGCCGCCTAGCTTCGGTTTTTGGACAGCATGGCATGTGCCAGCCAGCGTTTAGCGGGCAGTGAACTCGCTGAACTCGCGGTGTATCTCTGCGCGGATGGCCTCGGCCAGCTCGGGGCGCTTGCCGCCCACTGCCGTGCCGTCGAGCGCGTCTGCGAAGAGCACCAGGTTGCTCGAGCTCGTGACCAGCACCTCCTCGGCGCTGAAGACGTCTTCCAGGAAGTAGGGCTCCTCGTGTACGGGGATGTCCAGCGCCTTGCAGGCTTTGATGAGATGGGCGCGCGCGATGCCTGGCAGGACCAGGTTGTCGAGCGGGGCGGTCCACAGCTCTCCGTTGCGCAGGATAGAGACGTTGCAGTGCGCGCATTCCGTGATGCGCTTGCGGCCGCTGATGGGGCGCCAGTAGACGGTTTCAAAGACGCCCTCGCGCTTGGCTGCCTGGCTGGAGAGCACGCTGGGGAGCAGGTTGAGGGTCTTGACATCGCAGTGGAAGAAGCGCGTGTCCTCCTCTGTGCGCAGCTGGATGCGGGTCTTGCCGTCTGGCATGACCTGGGGCTTGATCATCACCCAGAGGTTGCCCTGCATTTCCTCAGGATAGTCGTGCTTGCGCACCATGCTGCCACGCGTGACCTGGTAGTAGACGAAGTGCTCGTGGCCTTCGACTTTGGTGATGAGCTCGTTGAGGAGCTCCTTGAGCTCCTGCTTGGTGCAGGGGATGTTGATGTCGACGGCTGCAGCGCTGCGGAAGAAGCGGTCGACGTGCTCGTCCATGGCAAAGATGACGCCGTTGCGGGCGGGGCCGGCATCGTAGACGCCGTCGCCAAACCAGCAGACGCGGTCGTTCATGGGGATGCTCATCTCGTCGAGTGGGCCGTAGGCGCCGTTGTAGTAGCCCAGGTTCTCCATCGCAATGCCTTTCAGGTTGGTGTTCGCGTGCGGTCTCAGCATCATAGGCCGCCCGTGTTGCCAAGGCGAAAACAGCCGCCCGCCTGTGAGCGAGCGGCAGCTCCCATCGCGCCATAGGGGCCTGTCCCCAATCGACGGGGCCTGTCCCCAAACCTCAAGGGGCCTGTCCCCAAATGCCGGGGCCTGTCCCCAATCGTGACTGGGGCCTGTCCCCAGACATGTGGTTCAATTGACGGGTGCTATCGAGCTGGAGAGGGGTGCGAGGTTCATGGGTGAATTGAGGAAGCTGCCAAACATTGGTGCAGTTGTAGAGGGACAACTCAACGAGGTGGGCATCTCAACTGCCGAGGAGCTCAGCCTGGTGGGTGCCAAAGATGCTTGGCTTCGCATTCGCAGCATTGATGCGTCTGCCTGTATGCATCGCTTGCTCGCGCTTGAAGGAGCTATTCGAGGCGTGAGCAAGACCATGCTCCCTGACGATGTGAAAGCCGACCTCAAAACCTTCTTCGAAGACAACAAGTAGTTTGCCCAAAAGACGAGCAAACATGCATTGCTCGAACGCAGCGGGGCCTGTCCCCATATCGCGCATGTTGGCCCTGTCCCCAATCGGCGGGGGCCTGTCCCCGCATGCGCGGAAATGCGCAGAAGGTGTCTCACGGGGCGTTAATGCGGTGGCGCTTCAATCTGTATTGCGGTACTGTTCCCCTGTTACCGCAGCTGCAAAACGTAGCCTCAACATGCAAAGTTGGTATTCCATGAATCACGCCCCAGCGGTTCCGCGAGCAACGCGCTTCTTCGTGCTCTTCATTTCAGCGCTGATCTTCCTGTGCGTCTGCATGCTCGCCCTCCCCGCCACCGCACACGCCGCCCGCACCTACGGGCAGCTCTGCGAGAAGTACGAGTCCAACGGCAACCCCTATGCGCTCGACGATTCGGACCCCTATGGCGGCAACGTCTTCGGTGCCTATCAGATGAGCTCCGGCAATGCTGTGAAGTATGCGCGTCAGCTCTGCACAAAATACGAGAAGTCGAATCCCACCTATGCTGAGTACGGCGAGCAGCTTCTCAAGGCATACGAGAAGGACGGCAACAAGTGCTCGAGCAATTTTTGCAAAGCGTGGAAGAGCGTCTTTCCCGACCAGAAGAGCGCCTACTATCAAACCCAGTACAACTATGTGAAGAGCGCCTATTACAGCCCGGCCAAAAAGCTCTGGGAGAAGGCCGTTCCCGGTTTTGATGCGGACAGCACGGAGTATTCCCACGCTATCCGCAACGTCATCTTCTCCACTGCAGTGCAGCATGGTGTAGGGAGCGCAACGACCCAGTCCGATGGCTCTAGCACCTACTCGGGCAGCGTGAAGATGTTCGTGAACGCCATCAACAGCCTTGGCGGCTACAGCAGCGAGCTCACGGAGGAGGAGATCATCGCTGCTGTCTATGCGGAGCGCAGCAAGCTCACCACGGTTTCTGAGAAGAAGAAACAGCTCAAGGCGGCCGGGTACTCGGACAGCGAGATCAAGTCCATGTCCTTCTACAAGATCAAGGACAGCGACATCCCCACCTACCTCAAGAACGCGCTCACCAAGAAGCTCGTTGGCAAGTGCCTGAGCTACTTCTACAGCAACCCCGGCGTAGTGCAGGTGGGGGTCTACAACCGCTTGGGAATCAACGAGCCTGCCGCCGCTCAAGCCCTGCTCGAGAGCTACCAGAACAAGGACTACGCCATCACCTACCAGCTCGATGGCGGCACCAACAGTGCTGACAACCCGGCAGCGCGCAAGGGCGGAGACACCGTCAAGCTCGCCGAGCCCACGCGCGAGGGCTACCGCTTCTTGGGATGGTTTACCAAAGCGGGCGGCAAGGGCAGCCAGGTGAAGAGCCTGTCTGGCTTCGAGGCGGCCACCGTGTACGCCAGCTGGGAGCGCGTCACCTTCACCATCACGTACAACACCAACGGCGCCGAGCTGCCGGCAGGGGCGAAGACGGAGTACAACGTCGACGACAAGACCTTCAAGCTGCCTGTGCTCGAACGCGACGGCTACATCTTCCAGGGCTGGTACACCAGCAAGTCGTTCAAGGACGGCACCCAGATCAGCAAGGTCGCAAAGGGCAGCGCACAGGATCTCAAGCTCTACGCCAAGTGGGCGAAGGGCTACTACGCAAAGGTCGTGTGCAAGGGCGGCCTCACCATCCGCGCCAAGGCCAGCACCAGCGCCGCGGCAAAGGGCCTGCTCAAGAACGGCAGCAAGGTCATCATCACCAAGACGTCCAAGGGCTGGGGCAAGCTCGCAGACGGCGGGTGGGTCAAGCTCAGCTACACCAAGAAGCTCGCCTAAGCGGCCCGCAGGACAACATGACAGAGCGCGCGGGGCCCGTCCCTCCCGGGGGACAGGCCCCGCGCATGTTAGGGGACAGGCCCCTGTGGGATCGCAGGCTGATTGCGAATAATCTGGGATTCTGCTTGCTGTGCGGTTTTCAGGCAGTTACAATACGAAGGCTTGTGTTTAATCGAACACGGGAGAATACACAGGGAAGGGGAGCCATCCCGCTAGTGATCTGGGAAGAGCCCAGGTTGCGGGCCACATGGCGATGATCCGACCCAAGGACCAACGAATGAATGGAGGTATGAGACATGGCTACTACCGTGTCCATCAAGACCCTTCTGGAGGCCGGCGTTCACTTCGGCCACCAGACCCGCCGCTGGAACCCCAAGATGAAGCCCTACATCTTCGGCGAGCGCAACGGCATCTACATCCTCGACCTCAAGCAGACCCTGCTTGCTGTTGACGAGGCCTACACCTTTATCAACAACCTCGCACGCCAGGGCAAGAAGGTCCTGTTCGTCGGCACCAAGAAGCAGGCTCAGGAGCCCATCAAGACCCAGGCAGAGCGCTGCGGCATGCCCTACGTCAACTTCCGCTGGATGGGCGGCATGCTCACCAACTACCAGACCATCCGCACTCGCGTCCGCCGCATGGAGGAGATCGAGGCTATGGTCGAGAACGGCGTCATGGCAACCCTGCCCAAGAAGGAGCAGGCCGGCCTGAAGAAGGAGCTCGCCAAGCTCCAGGCTGCCCTCGGCGGCATCCGCGACATGCAGGATCTGCCCGCTGCAGTCTTCGTCGTCGACACCAAGCACGAGGAGAACGCCATCAAGGAGGCAGCTCGCCTGCACATCCCCGTCATCGGCCTGATCGACACCAACGCCGACCCGGACGAGGTCGACTTCGGCATCCCCGCTAACGACGATGCCATCCGTTCCGTCAACCTGCTGTGCGCCGTCGCTGCTGATGCCGTCATCGCCGGCACCAACACCGAGGTCACCGAGGCTGAGATGTCCGCTGAGGCTCCCGCCGAGGAGCCCGCAACCGAGGAGGCTGCTGAGTAATGGCAAACGTCACCGCTGCAATGGTCAAGGAGCTGCGCGAGGCCACTGGCGCAGGCATGATGGAGTGCAAGAAGGCCCTGGTCGAGGCTGACGGCGATATGGCCGGCGCCACCGACATCCTCCGCACTCGCGGTCTGGCTGCTGCTGCCAAGAAGGCCGGCCGCGCCACCAACGAGGGCCGCGTTCTCGCCAAGGTCTGCCAGACCTGCGGCAAGGCCGCCGTCGTCGAGGTCAACTGCGAGACCGACTTCGTCGCCATCAACGAGAAGTTCGGCGAGTACTGCGACAAGATCGCCACTGCCGTCATCCTCAACGCTCCCGCAGACGTCGAGGCTCTCAAGGAGTCCGAGTTCGAGGGCATGAAGGTTGCAGACGTCCTTACCGACGCAATCCACGTCATCGGCGAGAACATGCAGGTTGCCCGCTTCGAGTACGTCGAGCCCGCCGAGACCGGCGCCATCGTGAGCTACAACCACATGAACAACAAGATCGGCGTCCTCGTCTCCTTTGCCACCGGCAAGGCAGAGACCACCCAGACGGACGCCTTCAAGGCCATGGGCGCAGATGTCGCCATGCACATCGCTGCCATGAACCCCGTCTCCCTCGACAAGGACTCCGTCCCCGCCGAGGTCGCCCAGCACGAGCTGGACATCTACAAGGCTCAGGCTGCAGAGTCCGGCAAGCCCGAAAACATCCAGGAGAAGATCGCCGAGGGCCGCATGGCCAAGTTCTACAAGGAGAACTGCCTGCTGGCTCAGGACTTCGTCAAGGACCCCGACAAGACCGTCGAGCAGTACGTCAACGGTGTTGCCAAGGAGCTCGGTGACGAGATCAAGGTTGTCTCCTACGTCCGCATGGCCTTGGGCGAGTAAGCGCCGCGCCTGCGTCTGACAACAGCGCCTGCAAGGGAGCCGGCCCATGTGGTCGGCTCTCTTTGTGCGAGCACGCGCACGCGCCCTGGCAGCAGCTCGGGCTGTGCTCGCGGTACAATCGTGTGCACCTGTGTTGAGACTATGAGGAGTATCCCCATGACTGAAGTTCGCGTCCGCTTTGCCCCCAGCCCCACCGGCAAGCTCCATATCGGCGGCGCCCGCACTGCCATCTACAACTGGGCCTATGCCCGCGCAACGGGGGGCAAGTTCATCCTGCGCATCGAGGACACCGACCCCGAGCGCTCCACCCAGGAGAACATCGACCTCATCGTGCGCGCTATGCGCTGGCTCGGCTTGGACTGGGACGAGGGCCCCGAGGTCGGCGGTCCGTTCGGCCCCTACCTGCAGACCCAGCGCTTCGACACCTACAAGGAGGCTCTGGCAAAGCTGGAGGCAAACGGCAGCGCCTACCCCTGCTTTTGCACGGCCGAGCAAAACGAGATGCGCCGCGAGGCCATTCAGAACGACGGTCTGGCCGCTCATCCCGATCCCTGCCGCTGCTTGAGCTGCGAGGAGCGCCGGCAGCGCATGGCTGCGGGCGAGGCATACGTGTGGCGCCTCAAGGTGCCCGAAGACCGCGGCATGATCACCGTGCACGACGCGGTGCACGGTGATGTCGACTTCGACGCCTCGCTGCAAGACGACATGATCATCGTGCGCAGCGACGGCAGCCCCACCTACAACTTCGCCGTCGTCTGTGACGATGTCAACATGGAGATGACCCACATCATCCGCGGTGACGACCACTTCTCCAACACCCCGCGCCAGATCCTGGTCTACGAGGCGCTGGGGTATCCCACGCCGGTCTTCGCCCACATTCCCATGATCTGCGGCCCCGACGGCAAGAAGCTCTCCAAGCGCCATGGCGCAGCCAGCGTCGAGGAGTACCGCGACCTGGGCTACCTGGCAGACGGCCTGTTCAACTATCTGGCTCTGCTGGGCTGGGCACCGGACGGGGAGACCACGGTCTTCAGCCGCCAGGAGATGGCAGAGCGCTTCAGCCTGGAGCGCCTGAGCAAGAACCCCGCCAGCCTCGACCCAGAGAAGCTGGACTGGATGAACGGACAGTACATCCAGATGATGGGCGCGCACGAGTTCGCCGAGCTGCTTGCACCTCAGCTGCAGGCAGCGGGCTACGAGCTCGATGGCCTCGAGCGCGTGGAGAAGATGTACCCGCTGGTTGCCGAGCGCGTCAAGCTCGTGAACCAGGCCGTGCCCATGCTGGCGTACCTCTTCGAGGAGCAGCCAGCCTTCGACGAGAAGTCTGTGGCCAAGATCTTGCAGAAGGAAGGCGCCGGCGCCAAGAGCAACCTGCTCAAGGCAGCGGCTGTGCTTGAGGACTGCTCTTGGGATGCCCCGAGCATCGAGGCTGCCCTGCGCGCGCTCGTCGAGGAGCTCGGCGTGAAGGTGAAGTTCGTCTTCCAGCCCGTGCGCGTGGCTGTCACCGGCAGCCAGGTGAGCCCCCCGCTATGCGAGTCGATGGAGCTGCTGAGCAGGGAGGACGTGCTCGCCCGCATCAAGCGCGCAGCGGAGCTTGCCGTCGACTAGCGCTTCTGCAGAACAAAGTGCCTTGAGAGGGCGCCCGGGCTTTCAAGCCGGG
>JBJEHM010000067.1:0-3076 GCA_051876075.1 Coriobacteriales bacterium | reverse complement strand
ATTGACCCATGGCGGTGCTCACTCACACCATTGCGGGTTATCATAGCTGTCCTATTAGTACCTAAAGCCTGCGTTATCATGTTCTAGTAAACGCAATAGCGCCAACCAATAGCGCACAATCGAGAAGTGCAAAAGACTTTCGCTCCCTGAGTACTATCCTGTGCTTTGCGTTAGCCCGTAACGCCATTCGCTGGCTTATTGCCCGTTCCATTCACAATCTTGATCGCCCTGAGTGCTAGCTATTGGAAGCTTGATTCCTTTGCAAGAGCGCGTGACATGGCTTGAATACCTCCTTCGTCGACTGCTTTTGAGAATCGGCGTCATGCACCATCGTTACCGAGCTTAGAAATTCGTGAGGTTAGTAGTATTCATACCCAAGTACTAGGCACTGCATCAAATCACGCGCTAGGGGAGAGCCAATGCAATCATTGCATTCAGAGTAACCCTTCTCTTCTAGCACTACAGACTATTCAGTTAAGTCGATTCAAGCAAATAGTTGGCGCTGTTTAACCAAAGTAGAGCTCTCCTGTCAGTCATCCTGGACGAAGTGAGCTTCCACGAATGTAGTCGAATGATCTCCAGTTGACCTGGGCACCGTATCTCGAAGCACGATCTAAGCGGAGCAGCCGAGACTTTTCCTCAACGGTACTAGGCGTCTTCGCTCGAAATGACGCCCTATGGTTGTGTCTGTGCTCTGATGGGAGTAAACACAGGCGGCTTCTGGTCCTTGACATCTGAACTGTTGCCCTGGAAGCGTATAGAGGAAACCGTTTGGATTGGGTTCTGGGCAGCTGGCATGTTTACATGCTTTGGGCTGCGCTGCCATGTTATCTGGCGACAATGATTTGACAGCGATAGGGGAGGGGTGTGTTGAGTGCAAACATTGCATTATGTCTGGTAAGCGCTGTGTGATCTGAGAGAAGAGACATGTTGCAAACTCGCAAATGAGCATGTGACTGTAGGCCAAGAGAGCAAAGACTAAGTGGAATTGATGCTGACGTATAGGACTGACTGGCAGGAAACAAGCGTGTTCGGTTTGTCATGTAGGCCGGAGGCATGCAGTGCCGGAGTGGTGGAATCACGGGCTGAACATCTGCACCATGTCTCGACTCACGGTGTCCATACTCAACCAGGGATCATTCCACGCGTTCGTTTTCGCTTGCTTGGACGAGACGACGAGCTGAAGGGTTAGCAGCATAGTGGTATAACGCAGCTATAGAAATTGATGGTCGGTAAAGAAGATCGGGATAGTGCCTATACCCCGTTGACAAAAGTGGCGGTATGGGGTGTGCCCGCAATCTCGGTATTGGATATCCAACGGATATGCACAGGGCAGCAGCTACAAACATTGTGAAATCTGGGTATTCAACACGTCTGACAGGGTTTTGCGAATAATGGATTTGAGACAAAACTCATTGCTGAAAGGTCCCAGAGTAATATACAATGTAATGAAATTCATGTAATAGTGTTTAGAAATACGTCCATTAGATATACACATCATATGAAATCAATGAAATACAAGGAAGGGGAAACCCATAAAATCACATCGCACTATGAACGTTTGAGATATCACTGCAATGCAAACAGATGCGAAACCTCCCAAAGAGGCCGAGCTCCGTTCAGGTCTAACAGCGCCCGTTTCTTTGCACGGCTCGTCACAGTTATTCACGGCAGAGAACTGGTGGTTCGCACGATAAAGAGTATCCTGTGCAGGCACGCTCTGCTGGAACAAACGCAAGCTCATCCAGCAGCGGGGCCAGCCACGCGAATGTCTCGTGGTCTGCACAATGCGCTCACAAGAGCTGCACACGACCGTTATGAACACCCGCCCGCCCTTTGTAGAGGAGGCGGGCCTGCGAGGAGGCACCTATATGGACAAGATTCGCACCATCGGCCCTGGTCTGCTGCTATGCGCGTTGCTGGCGGCACCCTGCTATGCGGCGGGTCTCGCGCTGCCGGTTGTGGGCGGGCCGGTGTTCGGCATCCTGCTGGGCATGATCATCGCACTCGTGTGGCGACAGCGTCCGGAGCGCCTAGCCGGCGGCGTGCAGTTCACGTCCAAGAAGGTGCTGCAGTACGCGGTCATCTTGCTGGGCTTTGGCCTCAACCTGATGCAGATCGCCCAGGTGGGGGTGAGCTCGCTGCCCGTCATTCTCTCCACAATCGCTACTTCGCTCATCGTTGGCTATGCGGGCTGCAAGCTGCTGCGCGTGCCAGGCAGGACGGCTACGCTTGTGGCTGTTGGCTCCTCAATCTGCGGCGGTAGCGCCATCGCCGCAACGGCCCCGGTCATCAAGGCAGAGGACGAGGAGGTGGCCCAGTCCATCAGCGTCATCTTCCTGTTCAACGTCATCGCGGCGCTGATCTTCCCCACGCTGGGTACCGCGCTGGGATTGAGCAACGAGGGCTTTGGCCTGTTCGCGGGCACCGCAGTCAACGACACCTCGTCGGTGACGGCTGCCGCCGCCGCGTGGGACGGCATGCATCCCGGTGCCAACACGCTCGACCAAGCCACCATCGTCAAGCTCACCAGGACGCTGGCGATCATCCCCATCACCCTGGTGCTGGCGCTGTGGCAGCTGCGCATCGCCAAGCGCGAGCAGGCTGCGGTGGCGAACGCGCAAGGGGAGGGGCAGGGAGGCCTGGGCGGCTTCAGTCTCAAGCGCGCGTTCCCGATGTTCATCCTCTGGTTCCTGGTGGCCGCGTGCATAACCACAGCCTGCAGCGCCGCCGGCCTGGACACGGCCGTCTTCGCCCCGCTCAAGACGTTGTCTAAGTACTTCATCGTCATGGCGATGCTGGCAATCGGCCTCAACACCAACCTGGTGCAGTTGGTGCGCAGCGGCGGCAAGCCCATCGCGTTGGGAGCCTGCTGCTGGATCGCCATCGCCGCCGTGAGCCTTCTGGTCCAATACGCCTTGGGCACCTGGTAGCGATTGAATACGCGGCGGAACGCCTCTAGGGTCCGTTGCACCCAGGGACTATGGTTGTTATTTCGAGCACGAGGAGAGCCTTGTGGTTGGTCTTTGGCGAGGGAACAACAACCATAAGCACCAAAACCAAGGGCAAACAACAA
>JBJEHM010000066.1:0-3099 GCA_051876075.1 Coriobacteriales bacterium | reverse complement strand
ATCTCTCCACGCGCTCGCTTTCGCTCGCTTGGTCGAGATGACGTGCAGAGAGGTTAAGCTCCATCCTGGTCTAACAGAGCCAAATAGAGCCGGCAACTGGGGCCGGCTCTTTGCTGTTGATGGAGCGGGTGACGGGATTCGAACCCGCGAATACCAGCTTGGGAAGCTGGGGCCTTACCACTTGGCGACACCCGCAAAGCGAGGGAGATTCTACCACAAGCAGCGCCAGCGGGAGCGGCGGCACGCCCGTGTGGGCGGCTGCCGTCACCAAGGTGTTGCGCAGCGCGGGCGCTAGGCCAGCAGCTTCTCCACGGCGGCGAGCTTGACGCAGGTGACGAAGACGTCGAGCGCCTGGTCGAGCTCTTCCAGCGGGGGCAGGGTGGGGGCGATGCGGATGTTGCTGTCCTTGGGGTCGTTCTTGTAGGGCCAGGTGGCGCCAGCGCCGGTCATGGTCACGCCGGCCTCCTTGGCCAGGGCCACCACGCGCTTGGCAGTGCCCTCTGCGGCGTCAAAGCTCACGAAGTAACCGCCGCGGGGCTTGGTCCAGCTGCCCACGCCGCACTCGGCAAGGCCCTCTTCAAGCTTGGATAGCACCAACTCGAACTTGGGGGCGATGATGGCAGCGTGCTTGGCCATGTGGCCCGCGATGCCCTGGGCATCCTTGAGGAAGAGCACGTGGCGCATCTGGTTGATCTTGTCGTGGCCGATGGTCTGCACGCCCATGCGCTTCTTGACCTCGGCGATGTTGGCGGGGCTGGCTGCCATGGCGGCGATGCCTGCGCCGGGCAGGGTCACCTTGGAGGTGGAGGCGAACTTGTAGTAGCGCTCGGTGGTCCCGGCCTCTGCACAGGCTGTGGCGATGTCGAGCAGTTGGTCTTGCTGGGCGGGGTCGGCGCTCAGGTGGTGCACGGTGTAGGCGTTGTCCCACATGATGCGGAAGTCCTCGGCAGCGGTCTTCATGCCGGCCAGGCGGCGGACGACTTCGTCAGAGTAGGTGACGCCGCCGGGGTTGGAGTACTTGGGAACGCACCAGATGCCCTTGACCGCGGCATCGCTGCCGGCGAGTTCCTCGACCAGGTCCATGTCCGGGCCGTCCTCGGTCATGGGAACGGGGATCATCTCGATGCCGAACTCCTGCGTCACGCCAAAGTGGCGGTCGTAGCCGGGGACGGGGCAGAGGAACTTGACCGTGTCGAGCGTGCACCACGGCGCGCAGCCCTGGGTGCCGAACATCCACAGGCGGGCGATGGTGTCGTACATGATGTTGAGGCTGGAGTTGCCGAAGACGATGACGTTGGCGGGGTCGTCGTCAAGCATGCTCGCCATGAGGGCCTTGGCTTCTGGCAGGCCGTCGAGGACGCCGTAGTTGCGCAGGTCGCTGCCATCGGCTGCGTGCGGGTCGCAGCTGGAGGGCAGCACGTCGAGCATGGGCATGGAGAGGTCGAGCTGGTTGGATGCGGGCTTGCCGCGGGCCATGTTGAGCGAGAGGCCCTTGGCCTTGAAGGCATCGTAGGCTGCCTGGAGCTGTGCGAGCTCGGCCTGCAGCTGCTCGGTGGTCATCTGGGCATAGGTGGTCATGGCGACGCTCCTAAAGGTGTTGGCTGAATGAACTCCCACATTATGCTCCCTTGGGGCGCGCACGGCGAGGAGCCTTGCGGCAAACGCGCGCAAGCACCGCCGTGCAAGAGCAGCCTGGGGTATAGTGGGGCGCTGACATGCAGGTTTGGCGGCAAGGAGCAGCAGTGCCCATCCTCTCATTCGACAACGTGAGCTTTAGCTACCCTGGCGCGCAGACCCCTGCCCTGCGCGGGGTGTCGCTGCGGCTCGAGGAAGGTGAGCTGCTGGCGGTGGTGGGGGCCAACGGCAGCGGCAAATCGACCCTGGCGCTCCATGCAGACGGCTTGCTGCAGCCCAGCGAAGGCAGCGTCACCCTGCGCTTGCAGGACGGCACGGTGCTCGACTCGCGCCGCAAGGCGGATCTGCCCGCCCTGCGCCGTGCCTGCGCCCTGGTCTTCCAGGACCCAGACGACCAGACCGTCGCCAGCACGGTCGAGGAGGACGTTGCCTTCGGGCCGGGGAACCTGGGGCTGCCGCGCGAGGAGCTGCGCCGGCGCGTGAGCCGCGCGCTGGAGCAGGTGGGGATGGAGGACAAGGCGGGCTGCCTGGTGGCGAGCCTTTCTCGTGGGCAGCGTCAGCGCGTTGCCGTGGCCGGGGCGCTTGCCATGGAGCCGGCAGTGCTCGTGTGCGACGAGCCCACCGCCATGCTCGACGCGCAGGGGAGCCGCGCGGTGATGCGCGTGCTGCGCGAGGTGAGCCGGGCGGGCTGCGCAGTGCTGCTCGTCACGCACAGCATGGAGCAGGCGCTGCAGGCGGACCGCGTTGCCGTGATGGGGGAGGGGAGCGTGCTCTTCGAGGGCAGCCCGCGCGAGGTCTTCACCGCGCGCACCGCGCGGCTGCTGGCCGAAAGCGGGCTCGAGCTGCCGGCTGCCGCCGCCTACGCGCTGGAGCACGGCTGGGGCGAGCCCCTGCCGCTCACCATCGACGAGCTCGTGGAGCGCGCCAAGGGGATGTGAATTCGTCCTCGAGGACGTGAACCTGACCGCTGCCCTGCGAGGGGTGGGTGCGGCTACTGCTTCTTGATGCGGGGGGCGTTTTCCAGGAAGAACTTGCAGCTGTGGCAGTTCTCCTTCAGCGCGGCCTTGAAGTCGACGTCGAAGGCAGAGAAGGTCTCCATGCCGCTGGCCTTGCGGTGCTGGGGCTTGGTGCAGATGGTGTACACGCAGCTGCGCGGGCACACGCCGAACTTGTAGTGGGGGCAGTCGTCTGTGACGCCGCCGCAGCCCTTCTCTTCCCAGCAAGCCATACTCTGCGCTCCTTGGACGGTGCCTGCAAAAAATAACGACCCTGTGAGGGTCGCTGCAAAGGCGCGTCTGGCGGAGAGCTAGGGATTCGAACCCTAGATAGGAGTTATGTTACCTATACTCGCTTAGCAGGCGAGCGCCTTCAGCCTCTCGGCCAGCTCTCCGCATACGCAAGCTGAGATAATACCAGACTCTTCTCTCCATGTGACTCACATTTTGTCCCCTGTTTGCCGGAATG
>JBJEHM010000065.1:0-50505 GCA_051876075.1 Coriobacteriales bacterium | reverse complement strand
TACGCTCACCCCCGGTCGCTGTCAACAGGTGATTTCAGGTTTTTTTGAAATCCCTTTGACAGCCGCGCTCTTAGATTAAGAGCGCACTGCGCCAAGCCTCTTCTCAGCCTTTACTTAGAAGGGAAGATGGTGGAGATGAGGGGGCTCGAACCCCCGACCCCCACGTTGCGAACGTGGTGCTCTCCCAGCTGAGCTACATCCCCATCTGGCGCGAGTAGGTATTCTACACCTGAAACAGCAAAAGGACCCCAGAAATTCTAGGGTCCTTTCGAGTCTCTTATTGAGAGCGTGTCACGGGCCTTGTTTAGGCAGCGTACTCCAAGGTAGCAGGCGTGCCGTTGGCAACGCAGTCCTCGTCTACGACCACGCGGAGCACCTGGCGCTCTTCGCTGGGGAGCGTATACATGGTGTCTTGCAGCACGCGCTCGCAGATGCTGCGCAGGCCGCGGGCACCGGTACCGTGCTTGATAGCCTCTGCCGCTATGGCGCGTAGGGCTTCCGGTGTCACTTCCAGCTCTGCGCCCTCAAAGCCGATGATACGGCGGTACTGCTTGATCAGAGCGTTCTTGGGCTCCGTGAGGATGCGCACCAGGTCTTCTTCGTCCAAGTCCTTGACGCTGGAGATGACGGGGACGCGGCCAACGAACTCCGGGATCATGCCGAACTTGTTGAGGTCCTCTGGGAGAACCTGCTCCAGCAGCTTGGCGCTCTCGACCTTCTTGGATTCCGAGACCTCGCTGTTGAAGCCCACGCCCTTCTTGCCGATGCGCTCGCGCACGATGTCGTCCAAACCGACGAAGGCCCCACCCAGGATGAACAGGATGTTGGTGGTGTCGATCTGGATGAGCTCCTGCTGGGGGTGCTTGCGCCCGCCGTTGGGCGGGACGCTCGCCACCGTGCCCTCGACGATCTTAAGGAGCGCCTGCTGCACGCCTTCTCCAGAGACATCGCGCGTAATCGAGAGGTTCTCTGCCTTCTTGGCAATCTTGTCGATCTCATCGATGTAGACGATGCCCACCTGGGCGCGGTCGACGTCGTTGTCTGCCGCGTTGATGAGCTTGAGGAGTATGTTCTCCACGTCTTCGCCCACATAGCCCGCCTCTGTGAGAGCCGTGGCGTCTGCGATGGCAAAGGGGACGTCGAGCACGCGCGCCAGCGTCTGGGCCAACAGGGTCTTGCCGCATCCCGTAGGACCCAGGATCAGGATGTTGCTCTTTGCGAGCTCCACGTCTCCGTCGTCTGCGTCCAAGCCCAGAGCCACGCGCTTGTAATGGTTGTACACGGCAACAGAGAGGGCGCGCTTGGCTGCATCCTGCCCGATGACGTGCTGGTCGAGCAGCTCGTGCATCTGCATGGGGGTGGGCAGGTTGTCCAGGGAGATGAGGCCCTCGGTGCGCCCGCTTGCCTCTGGGACGCCTGCGGCCTCCCCTTCGATGAGGATGCCCTCCTCGAGCATGATGTCAGCGCACACCTGCACGCATTCGTTGCAAATGTACACGCCTTCTCCGGCGATGAGCTTGTCAACCTGCTCCTGGCTCTTCCCGCAGAAAGAGCAGTGCAGGCTGCCGCCCTTGAAGCCGCCGTTGTTTCGGGCCATCGACTAGTCCTTTTTCTCGGTGCTTGCGTCTGCGCGGTTGACCACGACCTCGTCTGCCAGGCCGTAGGCAACGGCCTCCTCAGCGGTGAACCAGTGGTCGCGGTCGCTGTCTGCATGGATCCGCTCGATGGTCTGGCCGGTGTGCTTGGCCAGGATCGCCTCGAGGCGGTCGCGGGTCTTCTTGATCTCTGAGTAGTAGATCTCGAAGTCGCTTTCCTTGCAATGGTCGGGGGTGCCGCCCATAGGCTGGTGCATCATGACCGCAGCGTTGGGGAGCACCAGGCGCTTGCCCGGGGTACCCGCCGCCAGGAGCACGCAGCCCATGGAGGCTGCCATGCCCATGCAGATGGTGGAGACGTCCGGCTTGATGAACTGGATGGTGTCGTAGATCGCGAGGCCAGCGGTCACAGAGCCGCCGGGGCTGTTGATGTAGAGGCTGATGTCTTTGTCTGGGTCGACGCTCTCCAGGTGCAGCAGCTGCGCGATCACCACGTTGGCGCTGGCATCGTTGACCTCTTCTCCCAGGAAGATCACGCGGTCGTTGAGCAGGCGGGAGAAGATGTCGTAGCTGCGCTCGCCCCTGGGGGACTGCTCGACCACGTACGGGATCAGTGTGTTGTTCGTCATGCGGTGCTCCAAATCTGTTGAGGTGACTAGTTCTCGTCCTCGTCAGCGTCGCCCTCGTCCAGGGTCACAACGGCGTTCTCGATGAGCCACTCGGTTGCCTTGCGGCGACGGATAGCCTCGCGCAGCTCGGTCATGCGGCCGTTGTCCTCCCACTGCTTGCGGACCTCGGCGGGGTTGTCGACGACCTGGAACTCGGCGTCGATGTCCTCTTCCGTGATCTCCAGGCCGAGGTGCTTGTACATGGCGTCGAGTGCGAGGGTCTGGGCGGCGACCTCCTTGGCCTCCTCGTCAAGATCCTTGTTGAACTCGTCTGCGGTGATGCCCTGCTGTGCGAAGAACTGGTCCAGGGTCACGCCCTGCTGCTGCAGGTTGATGTAGAAGTCGCGCAGGATGTCCTGGCGGGTGAAGGTGACGTAGTCGACGGGCACCTCGCCAAAGACGCGCTCTGCCAGAGCCCTGGTGCAGCGCTCTTCCTTGAGGGCGGGGAGCTGCTCGGCCTTCTGCTTGTTGATGGCCTCTGCCAGCTGCTCGCGCAGGGCCTCGATGCTCTCCACACCGAGCTTCTCTGCAAAGTCTGCGTCGAGCTCGGGGACGATCTTGGTGCGGATCTCCTTGACGGCGATGTCTGCATGGATGGCGTCGACGCCCAGGTAGGCGAAGTCCTCGTCGCCTTCGATGGAGAAGTCGAAGGACTTGCTGTCACCGGTGCTCATGCCGATGACCTGCTCCTCCATGGCGGCGGGGATGATGCCGGCGCCGAGCTCGACCAGGCGGGACTCGGAGTTGAGGCCCTGGACGGCGTTGCCGTCTGCGGTGCATGCCATGTTCAGCATGACGAAGTCGCCTGCCTCGACAGCGCGGTCCTCGACGGTCTCGAAGCTGTAGTAATAGGTGCGGAGGGCCTCGACCTGTGAGTCGATCTCTTCCTCGGTTGCCTCCTCTGCGGGCATCTTGATCTCGACCGGGTCAAAGCTCAGGAGCTCGACCTCGGGCTTGACCTTGCCGGTGAGGGAGAAGGTGAAGTCCTCGCCGTCTGCGACGATGCCGGGCTCGTCGAAGTCGGGGTTGGCGATGAACAGGACGTCCTGGCTGTCAACGGCAACGGGCGCAACCTCGTTGATGAGGTCCGTGGTGATCTCCGAGTAGACGGCCTCATGTCCGCCGAAGTTCTGCTCGAGGATCTTGCGGGGGGCCTTGCCGGGGCGGAAACCCGGGATGCGGGCGCGGCCCAGGTCCTTGAAGTGCTTGTCGACGTGCTGCTTAACGGTCTGCGCGGGAACGGTGACGGTGATCTGGACCTTGCCGTCCTCGAGCTTGCTGGTCTGGATGTCCAACGTTGCCTCCATAATCTCTTCGCCCTTGCGGGGCGCTCTTCTACCAGAACGCCAGGGCGTTCTCATCAACGGGTTTGGTGCGGGCGAAAGGACTCGAACCTTCACGGGTTGCCCCACTGGAACCTAAATCCAGCGCGTCTGCCAGTTCCGCCACGCCCGCACGCGGGCACGCTAACGCCGCCATGAGACGGCACAGCTAAGCGATAAGTTTACCGCAGATGGAATAGCGAACGCTACGCGTATTGGATTCGTTACCTGCTGCTCACACCCCGGCGTAGAGGCGCTGGAGTGCGTGCAGTTGCGGTGACCGCCGAAAGGAGCGGCCTCAAGGCGCCGTGACCGGAGGCGGGAGCCGCACATGTGCGTGCGCGCACCCCGGCGTAGAGGCGCTGGAGTGCGTGCAGTTGCGGTGACCGCCGAAAGGAGCGGCCTCAAGGCGCCGTGACTGAAGGCGGGAGCCGCAAATGTGCGTGCTCCAGCGCCTCTACGAGTTTTTCATCATGATGGTGGCGATAGTGCTTGCAATGTCCTCGCACATGTCGCAGACCTCTTCGAGGGCGGTGAGGAGCTCTGCCTGGCCGAGGGCGTCGATGCTGGTCATGCCAACGGCCTTGGCATGGGCGAAGCCCTGGTGCATGGCCTCGATGTAGAGGCGGTCCGCCTCCTCCTCGACGTCGTTGACCGCCACGATGTGCTCGCGGATGAGCGCGTGCTTCTTGAAGTTGTGGAACTGCTTGCAGAGGGCGTTGATGGAGAGGGTGGCCTTGTGGGCAAGACGCATCATATCGATGACGGTGGGGTTGACGACGTGGACGTCGTACATATACATGCGCTGGAGGACCTCCTCGAGCTCGTCGACGAGGTCGTCGAGCTCGTCTGCCATGACCATGATGTCCTCGCGCTCGAGGGGGGCGAGGAACTCGTTGACGAGGTTCTCGGCAACTGCATGGCGGTAGGAGTCGGAGCGCTCCTCTATCTCGTGCAACTCCTTGTAACGCTGGATGGCGTGGGTGATGTCGGGCTCGCGGCCCTCGGCAGCGATGGCGGCGTTTTTCTCCATGTAGGCGAGCAGCGCCTCGGCGTACTCGACGGCGCAGTCGCTGATCAAGACGAAATGATCGAAGTAATCGAACTTGGGCTTACGGGCCATGGCCGCCCTTTCTCTCGAATTTTCGACAACGGAGTCGTGCAGGTGAATTGTAGCGTGGGGTCAGCTGTTTCAGCTGGCAAGATAAGGCTCCTCCGCCAACATTACGGCAACGACGGAAGACGGCAGACCCCGGCAGCACCCGCGATGGGGCGCGCCGGGGTCTGACGATCATCAGGCCTGCGTCAAGGGCTTGCGGACGCTGCAGGAGAAGTCCATGTCGTCGTCGAGCCCGATGACGATGGTGTCCCCCTCTGCGAGCTTGCCGCCTACTATCTCGTTGGCAGCGCGGTCGATGATCTGGTGCTGGATCAGGCGCTTGAGCGGGCGGGCGCCAAAGGCCGGGTCGAAGCCATCGAGTGCCAGGCGCTCCATGGCGGCGGGCTCCACCTCGAGGGTGATGCGGCGCTCGGCCAGGCGCTCGCGCACCTTCTTGAGCTGCAGGTCGACGATGCGCTCCAGGTCCTGCAGACCCAGGGGGTCGAAGGTGATGAGCTCGTCGATGCGGTTGAGGAACTCGGGGCGGAAGGTCGCGCGCAGGGCTTCCTGGATGGCGGCCTCGAGGGCGTCCTTGTCCCCGTCCTCTGCATAGTGCTCGATAAGCTGGCTGCCCAGGTTGCTCGTCATGATGATGATGGCGTTCTTGAAGCTCACCACCCTGCCCTGGCCGTCTGTGAGCCTGCCATCGTCAAGCACCTGGAGCAGGATGTTGAAGACATCCGGGTGCGCCTTCTCAATTTCGTCGAGCAGGATGACGCTGTAGGGATGACGGCGCACTGCTTCTGTGAGCTGCCCGCCTTCGTCATAGCCAACGTATCCCGGGGGAGCACCGATGAGGCGCTGGACGCTGAACTTCTCCATGTACTCGCTCATGTCGATGCGGACCATGTTGCGCTCGTCGTCGAAGAGCTGCTCTGCCAGGGCCTTGGCCAGCTCGGTCTTGCCCACGCCGGTGGGACCCATGAAGAGGAAGCTGCCGATGGGGCGGTCTGGGTCGGCGAGGCCGCTGCGGCTGCGCCTGATGGCGCCGGCAACTGCGGCGACCGCCTTGTCCTGCCCGATGACGCGCTGGTGCAGGCGCTCTTCGAGGTCAGCGAGCTTCTGCATCTCGCCCTGCATCATCTTGGCAACCGGGACGCCGGTCCACATGCTCACGACCTCTGCGATGTCTTCGGCCGTGACCTCCTCCTTCAGGCTCGAGCCGCCGTCCTTGCCGGACTCAACCTGCTTGGTGGCCTCCTCGAGCTCTGCCTCGAGCTTGGGGATGACGCCGTAGCGCAGCTCGGAGGCGCGCATGAGGTCGCCTTCGCGGGTGGCGCGCTCCTCCTCGATCCGGGTGTCGTCAAGCTGGCGCTTGAGGTCTTGCAGGTGCTCGGCCGCGCCCTTCGCGTTGGCCCACTGGGCGTTGAGCCCGTCCACCTGCTGGCGCTTTTCCGCGATCTGCAGGCGCAGCTCCTCCAAGCGCTGCTGCGAGAGCTCGTCGCTTTCCTTCATCAGGGCCTGCTCCTCGATCTGCATGCGGATGAGCTCGCGCTCGGCGAGGTCGATCTCCTCGGGCTTGGAGTCGAGCTCGATGGACAGGCGGCTTGCGGCCTCGTCCACCAGGTCGATGGCCTTGTCCGGCAGGAAGCGGTCTGTGATGTAGCGGTTGGAGAGCTCTGCCGCCGCCACCAGCGCGGCGTCCTGGATGCGAACGCCATGGTGGATGTCGTACTTCTCCTTGATGCCGCGCAGGATGGAGATGGTGTCTTCCACGCTGGGCTCGTCGACCACGACGGTCTGGAACCTGCGCTCGAGGGCAGCGTCCTTCTCAATGTACTTGCGGTACTCGTCCAAGGTGGTGGCACCGATGGCATGGAGCTCGCCGCGGGCCAGCGCGGGCTTGATCATGTTGCTCGCGTCCAAGCTGCCCTCGCTGGCACCAGCGCCCACGATGGTGTGGAGCTCGTCTATGAAGAGGATGATGCGGCCCTCGGACTGCTCGACTTCTCGCAAGACGGCCTTGAGGCGGTCCTCGAACTCACCGCGGTACTTGGCGCCGGCGACCATGGCGCCCAGGTCGAGTGCCACGACCTCCTTGTCGCGCAGGGAGCTGGGGACGTCGCCGGCCACAATGCGCTGGGCGAGGCCCTCGACGATGGCGGTCTTGCCGGTGCCGGGCTCGCCGATGAGCACGGGGTTGTTCTTGGTGCGGCGGCTCAGGACCTGCATGGTGCGGCGTATCTCGTCGTCACGGCCGATGACCGGGTCGAGCTTGCCTTGGCGGGCTTGCTCGGTGAGGTTCTGCCCGTACTGCTCCAGGCTCTCGAACTGGGCCTTTGCGTCGCGGTCTGTGACGCGAGCATCGCCGCGCAGCTCCTGGTAGACCTGTGCGACCCTGGCCTCCGTGACGCCTGCGTCCGTGAGGACCTTGCCTGCGGCGCCCTTGTCCTTGGTGAGCGCCATGAGCAGGTGCTCCGTGGTGACGTAGGAATCCTCCATCTTGCCGGCGATCTTGAGGGCCTCGTCTGCCACGGCAGAGAGACGGTTGCCCACCTGGCCCATGCCGGCCCCGCTGTTGGAGACCTTGGGGGCGCGCTCGATCTCTTCGGTGACGGCCCTCTGCAGCGCCGCAGGGTCTGCGCCCACGCGCTCGATGATGGCGGTGAGGTTGTTCTCGTGGGAATCCAGGAGAGCCTTGAGCAGGTGCTCGCTCTCCACCGCAGGGGCCTGGGCATCCGCGGCGATGGTCACGGCAGCTTGCAGGCACTCGGTTGCGGTAACCGACATCTTGTCCATACGCATGATGACTACCTACCTTTCCGTTGAATCTGGGCGTGCTGACGCCCGGTGGTTGAATTCCCTCTCTTCTCTTTGCGTGCTGTGGTCCGCAGCTACATCAAGCCGCGGGGGATCTGGCGACCCATGAGCTGGGCGAGGGCCGCGTTGCCGTCGTCGCGCTTTGCCAGCGTGGTGATGGTCTGGCGGACCTCGTACTCGTGGAGTTGCTCCTTGGCCTGGGCGAGCTGGCGGCGGAGCTCCTCGTTCTCTGCCTCCTGCTTGGCCATGCGCTCCTTCATGTCGAGGATGCGGACAACACCTGCGAGGTTGATGCCCTCGTCTGTGAGCTGGGTAATGAGCTCCAGGCGCTCGACGTCTGCCTGGGAGTACATGCGCGTGTTGCCGCTGGTGCGCTGCGGGGTCACCAGGCCCTTGCTTTCGTAGATGCGCAGCGTCTGGGGATGTAGACCGGCGAGGTCCGCAGCAACGCTGATCATGTACAGCGGCCTGTTCTTATCGGTCTGAGACATGGTGTGTACCGGCTTTCCTTCTTGGTGCTTGGGCGGGACGGCCAGGGCGGCTTAGGCGGTTGCCTTGGCCACCTCGGGACGCAGGGTGGACGGGTCTGGAGAGGCGTCGCGCAGGGCCTCGAGGGCGGAGCGCTGCTCCTCTGTGAGGTTCTTGGGGATGTTGACGCGCAGCTTGACCAGCAGGTCTCCGTTGCCCGTCCCCTTGCCCTTGAGGTACGGGGCTCCCTTGCCCTTGACCCTCAGGACGGCCCCGTTCTGGCTGCCTGCGGGGATCCTCAGCTTGACGCGGTTGCCGTCTGGCGTGGGGACGACCACCTGGGCGCCCAGAGCGGCCTCTGTGACATCCACGTCCAGGGTCATGGCGACATCGGCCTTCTCTCGCGTGTAGAGGGGGTGCTCGGCCAGCTTGGTGACGACCACGAGGTCGCCGCGGGGCCCGCCGTTGGCACCGAACTCGCCCTTGCCCTTGAAGCGCATCTTGCCGCCGTCCATGGCACCGGCAGGGATGTTGACCGTGACGGTCTCTGTCTCACCCGTGCTGGGGATGCGGATGGAGACCTTCTTAGAGCAGCCGGCAAAGGCCTCTTGGAAGCTCAGCGAGATGCTGGCCTGGAGGTCCTTGCCCTTGGCAGCGGCGTTGTTGACGCGGAAGTCCCAGTTGCTGCCAAAGGCGCCTTCTCCGTTGGCCATGTTTCCGAAGATGTCGCTCCAGTTGAAGCCGCCGGAGCCGCCGCCGAAGGGGCTGCCGCCACCGTAGCCTGCAAAGGGGTTGCCACCGCCGTTGAAGCCGCCAAAGTCACCCACTGTGCCAAAGCGGTCGTACTGGGCCTTCTTCTCTGGGTCGGAGAGGACGGCGTAGGCCTCGTTGATCTCCTTGAACTTGTTCTCATCGCCGCCGGCGTCTGGGTGGTGCTTCTGCGCCAGCTTGCGGAAGGCCTTCTTTATCTCTTCCTGCGAGGCGCTCTTGCTGACGCCCAGGATGTCGTAGTAGCTCTTGTTCGAAGCGGCCATGCGGCGCCTCCCTTCTCTGTGCAGAGGGGGCCGACTCAAAAGCCGGCCCCCTGCGGATTATTTGGTGCTGGTGACTACCATTGCGGGGCGCAAGACGCGGTCTCCCATCTGGTAGCCCTTCTGATAGACGTTGACAACCGTCTCCTCGGGGACTGTGGGGTCCGGCTGGGTACCCACAGCCTGGTGCTTCATCGGGTCGAAGGGCTCGCCCTCTGCCTTGATCTGCTCCACCTTGTGCTTGGAGAGGATCTGGAGGAACTTGTTGGTCACCGCCTCGACGCCTGCGGTGAGGCTGCCACCGTCGCCGGCCTGCTGAGCGTGCTCCAGCGCGCGCTCCAGGTCGTCGACAACGGGGATCAGGTCCTTCACGAGCTTCTCGCTTGCGCGGACCTTCTCCGACTCGCGCTCTGCCGCCGTGCGCTTGCGGTAGTTGTCCCACTCGGCCTGGAGGCGGAGGTACTGGTCCCTCAGCTCCGCGGCCTCGGCCTTGGCCTGGGCCAGCTCGTCAACGGGCTCGGCCTGGGTCTGCTCCTCCTGGGGCTCCTCTGCAGGCTCGGCCTCGACGACCTCGGGCTCGAGCACCTCGTCAGCCTTTGGTTCAGGCTGCTCGGCCTTGATGTCCTCGGCCGCCATGGCTACTTGTCCTCGTCGACGACTTCGTAGTCGGCGTCGACCACGTCGTCATCTGCAGGGGCGGCAGCGCCGGGGTTGGCACCCTGGGCCTGTGCAGCCTGGGCGTCTGCGTAGGCGATCTCTGCCAACTTGTAAGACGCCTGCTGCAGGGCCTCGGTCTTTGCCTTGATCTCTTCGACAGTGCCGTTGTCCAGGGCACCGCGCAGGTCCTCGATGGCGGACTCGACGGCGGACTTGGTCTCTGCGGGGACCTTGTCGCCCAGGTCCTTGACGGTCTTCTCAGTTGCGTAGATCAGGCTGTCTGCGTTGTTGCGGGCCTCGACCTCTGCCTTGCGAGCCTCGTCTTCCTCGGCATGCTCCTGGGCGTCTGCAACCATGCGGTCGATCTCGTCATCGCTCAGAGCGGTGGAGCCGGAGATGGTGATCTTCTGCTCCTTGCCGGTGCCGAGGTCCTTGGCGGAGACGTTCACGATGCCGTTGGCATCGATGTCGAAGGTGACCTCGATCTGAGGCACGCCGCGGGGTGCGGAGGGGATGCCGGTGAGCTGGAAGCGGCCCAGGGTCTTGTTGTCACGAGCGAAGTTGCGCTCGCCCTGCAGGACGTGGATCTCGACGGTGGTCTGGTTGTCTGCCGCCGTGGAGTAGACCTCGGTCTTGCGGGTGGGGATGGTCGTGTTGCGCTCGATCATGCGGGTCATCACGCCGCCCATGGTCTCGACACCCAGGGAAAGCGGGGTGACGTCGAGCAGCAGGATGCCGGAGGCAGCTGCGTCGCCAGCCAGGACGCCGCCCTGGATGGCAGCGCCGATTGCCACGACCTCGTCCGGGTTGACGCCCATGTGCGGGTCCTTGCCAGTGATCTTCTTGACTTCCTCCTGGACGGCGGGCATGCGGGTGGAGCCGCCCACCAGAACAACCTCGTCGATGTCGCTGGACTTGAGGCCGGCATCGCGCAGAGCGGTGTGGACCGGGGTCTTGCAGCGGTCGAGCAGGTCGGAGGTGATGCGCTCGAACTCAGCGCGGGTCAGGGTGTAGTCCAGGTGCACGGGCTGGCCGTCAACAGCGGTGATGAAGGGCAGGTTGATGGTGGCCTGGGTGGCGCTGGAGAGCTCCATCTTGGCCTTCTCTGCCGCTTCCTTCAGGCGCTGCAGGGTCATCTTATCCTTGCGGAGGTCGACGCCGTGCTCGCCCTTGAACTTGTCTGCCATCCAGTCGATGACGCGCTGATCCCAGTCGTCGCCGCCGAGGTGGTTGTCACCGGAGGTGGAGAGGACCTCGAAGACGCCGTCTCCCAGCTCGAGGATGGAGACGTCGAAGGTGCCGCCGCCCAGGTCGAAGACCAGGACCTTCTCGTCCTTGTCGGTCTTGTTGAGGCCGTAGGCCAGGGCCGCTGCGGTGGGCTCG
This sequence comes from Coriobacteriales bacterium, assembly GCA_051876075.1. Classification (GTDB taxonomy): domain Bacteria; phylum Actinomycetota; class Coriobacteriia; order Coriobacteriales; family QAMH01; genus W2P13-069. The sequence goes on along the minus strand of JBJEHM010000065.1, from coordinate 39,462 downwards.
TTGATGATGCGCTTGACCTCGAGGCCGGCGATCTTGCCTGCGTCCTTGGTGGCCTGGCGCTGTGCGTCGTTGAAGTAGGCGGGGACGGTGATGACTGCCTCGGTGACGGGCTCGCCCAGGTACTTCTCGGCGTCTGCCTTCAGCTTCTGGAGGACGCGTGCGGAGACTTCCTCGGGGGTGTACTCCTTGCCGTCGATGTCCACCATGTTGCGGCCGTCCTTGCCGTTCTTGATGTTGTAGGCGACGGTGCCGCGCTCAGAGGCGGTCTCGGAGTAGTTGCGGCCGATGAAGCGCTTGATGGAGGCGATGGTGTTCTCCGGGTTGGTGACGGCGCGGTTCTTTGCCGCCTTGCCGACGACCAGCTCTCCGTCCTTCTGGAAGGAGACGACGGAGGGGGTGGTGCGGTCGCCCTCTGCGTTGATGATGATGGTGGGCTCGCCGCCCTCGAGGACTGCCATTGCAGAGTTGGTGGTGCCCAAGTCGATGCCGATAATCTTGCTCATGATGATCATCCTTTCCGCGATGCTCTAACCATGTTGATCACAAGGGATAGCCGAGTAGCTGTATCTCTTGGCACCTAATATGAAATCTAAGTCTGATAGTGTCAAGTTACCTACCCGCTGCTACACCAAGCCGTTACCTTGCGGAGAACTCAGGTTTTCTTTCGGCTTGACAGGAGGAGCCAAGGCCCCATCTCGGCTCCAGGCAACGCGAAAACGCCCCCTGGCGCAACGCGGCGGCAGGGGGCGCACCAGGCGAGAAGCGCAGCGGCTTAGGCGGCGGCGGGGTCGAGCCCAAAGCCGAAGACCGCCACCAGCACCACGATGGCCAGGGCGATGCGGTACCAGCCAAAGACCCCGAAGTCGTGCTTTTGGATGTAGCCCATGAGGAACTTGATCGAGAGCACGGAGGTGACGAAGGCCACCGCCAGGCCCACGCCGCCCACAGCGAGCTCTGTGGTGGTGAGCACCACGCCGCCCAGCACCAGCTTGGCGATCTTGAGGATGCTCCACCCGAACATCACGGGGATGGCCATGAAGAAGCTGAACTCGCTGGCCGCCACGCGCGAGCAGCCGCAGAGCAGGCCGCCGATGATGGTGGAACCGGAGCGCGAGGTGCCCGGGACGATGGCCAGGCACTGGAAGCAGCCGATCTTGAAGGCGGTGAGCAGGTCGAGGTCGTCGACCTCTTGGACGCGCTGGCGCGAATGCGTCCCCTGGCGCTTGTTGAGGCGCTCCATCACGATGAAGATGACGCCGTAGAGGATCAGCGCGCCGGCGATGATAACCGCGTTGTAGAGGTGGGCGTCTGCCCAGTCGTCCAACAGCACGCCCACGACAGCGGCTGGGATGCAGCCCACCACCACCTTGCCCCACAGGCTCCAGGTGCTCTTGCGCTGCTGGGGCGTCTTCTTGCGGCTGAAGGGGTTGAGCTTGGTGAAATAGAGGATGATGACCGCCATGATGGCGCCGAGCTGAATGACCACGGTGAACATCTCCATGAATTCCGCGGAGACGTCCATGGAGATGAAGTTGTTGAAGAGGACGAGGTGGCCGGTGCTCGACACGGGCAGCCACTCTGTGATGCCCTCCACCAGGCCGAAGAAGAATGCCTTGAGCATTTCCAAGAACATGCGTTGAACCTCTCTGCTGTAGTTGAGCTGCGTTGGGAGTAAGACAGACTGCTCATTATAGGAGCAGCATCGCCTGCAGACAGCGCGCGGAGTTCGTTTTCCACAATGCTTTCAAGAATGTTATTGCGCCCGATGGAAGGGCAACGCCCCCGCATATGGCGCATTTGGCATTTTGGCGGTTCATTCTTGAAAAGGTATTGTCACCAGAGGTGTTTGCGATTATCTTGCAGGCACCGCGGCAAGAGGGACGCCGCATTACCAAAGGAGAGAGTTATGCCTATCCCCGAGATCGATACCGACGAGTGCTCCGGCTGCGGCATCTGCGTCGACACCTGCGGCAACGAAGTTCTCGACATCGTCGGTTCTGTGGCCACCGTTGTGAACGAGGATGCATGCACCGCCTGCGGTGACTGCATGGAGGAGTGCCCCATGGGCGCCATCGAGGTTGAGGACGAGTAAGTCGTCTCCCACCCCAATCAGCACAGAGCCTGCCACCCGGCAGGCTCTTTTTTTGGCGCGCTCTTGCTACTTGGTGTTGAAGCGGTTCTGGGCCTTGAGGGGGCCTTCGTCGATGATGCAGAGGGCAGCCTCTGCCGCAACGGCCGTGGCAGCGCGGAAGGCCTCGCCCTCTTCTCCGCGCGGGGCCTGGAGCACGTAGTCGGCCACGGGCTTGCGTCCCGGCGGGTGGTCGATGCCCACGCGCACGCGGGCATAGGCGTTACTGCCCAGTTTTTCGTGGAGGGAACGCAGGCCGTTGTGGCCACCATGGCCGCCGCCCACCTTGACGCGCACGTCGCCGTTGGGGATGTCGAGCTCGTCATGGATGACGAGTATCTCCTCTGGTGCGATCTTGTAGGCCGCGGCGATCTTGCTCACCGGGCCGCCGCTCGTGTTCATGTAGCTCTGCGGCTTGGCCAGTATGAGCTCCTGCTCCCCGCGCTTGACATGGGCGGTGAGGGCGCCGTGCTCGCTCTTCCAGTAGTTGGCGCGCAGCTCGCGGGCCAGCTCGTCAACGGCCATGAAGCCGGCGTTGTGGCGGTTGTCTGCGTATTCGGGGCCGGGGTTTCCCAGGCCCACCACGAGTTTGATAGTCATCTCTTGCTCTCCAACATCAGGGCCCGCGTCAAGCGGGCCCCGGGGGTTGTGTGCTGCAGCGGGCGCGCGCCCGGTGGCTTAGGCGAAGATGCCGGAAACCGTGCCGTCGGCAAAGACCGCATCCATGGTGCGGGCAAAGAGCGGCGCCACGCTCAGGACCTTGATCTTGCCAGTCTGACGCTCCAGCGGGACGGGGACGGCGTTGGTGACGATGCACTCCTCGATGCAGGAGTTGGCGATGCGGTCGTACGCCGGGCCAGAGAAGATGCCGTGGGTGGCACAGGCGTAGACAGCGCGGGCGCCGCGGTTCTGCAGGGTCTCTGCGGCAGCGCACAGCGAGCCGGCGGTGTCGATCATGTCGTCGTTGAGGATGCAGATCTTGTCTGTGACGTCGCCGATGAGCGCCGTGATCTCTGCCTGGTTGTGCTTGGGGCGGTCCTTGTGCATGATCGCGATGTCGCAGTCGAGCAGGGAGGAGAACTTCTTGGCGGCCTTGGCGCGGCCCACGTCCGGGCTCACGACGCAGAGCTCCTCGTTGCTCCAGCCCTTGTTCTTGAAGTAGTCGACGAAGATGGGCATGGCGGTCATGTGGTTGACGGGGATGTCCAAGAAGCCCTGGATGGCGTCTTGGTGCAGGTCGAGCGCGATGATGTTGTCGGCACCCGCCACGGTGAGCAGGTCTGCCACGAGCTTGGCGGTGATGGGCTCGCGCGGGGCAGCCTTGCGGTCCTGGCGAGCATAGCCGTAATGGGGAATGACAGCGGAGATATGGCGTGCGGAGGCGCGCTTGGCGGCATCGATCATGATGAGGAGCTCCATGAGCGCGTCGTTGACGTCAAAGCCGTTGCCAGAGCACACGGACTGCACCAGGAAGATCTCCTTGCCGCGGATGCTCTCCAGGTAGCGAGCGTAGATCTCTCCGTTGGCGAACTTCTCGAGCTTGACGTTGCTGAGCTCGATGTTGAGCTCGCTTGCGATCTGATCTGCAAGGCCGGGATTGACCGAGCCGCTGAAGACCATCATCTGCTTTGTCATTTCCATGGTTTTGCTCCCGCGTGTGGTTGTTGCTCTCTTTGCCCCTGTTTGGGCGTACCTTCACATAGTACAACCCGCTGCGCGAAAGGAGGGCGGCGCAGCGGCTAGGCCTTGCGGTATCCCTCCTTGTTGACCTGGCGGGCGCGGCCCAGGGCCAGCGCGCCGCTCGGCACGTCCTGGGTGATGACGCTGCCTGCGGCCACCAGCGTGTCGTCGCCTATCGTCACAGGCGCCACCATCATGGTGTCGCTGCCGATGAAGGCGTTGGCGCCTATTGTTGTCTTGTGCTTGGCGGCGCCGTCGTAGTTGCAGGTGATGGAGCCCGCGCCGATGTTGACGCCGGGGCCCATGTCGCAATCGCCGATGTAGCTGAGGTGGGGCACCTTGCTGCCCGCGCCGATGTGGGACTTCTTTATCTCCACGCAGGTGCCGGCCTTGGAGCGCGGCCCCATGTGGGTGCCCTCGCGCAGGTAGGCGCGCGGGCCGCAGGTCACACCCTCGTCGAGCTTGGCGCGCACGGCGACCGTCTCCTCGAGCACGCAGCCGTCTGCCACCAGGCAGTCCGTGAGGCGGGTGTTGGGGCCGAGCACGCAGTCCTCCCCCACCTGGGTGGAGCCCCACAGCATGGTCTGGGGCAACAGCTCGCAGTCGCGCCCCAGCTGCACGTCCGGGCCGATCCACACCTGGGACGGGTCGAGCATGGTGACTCCTTGTGCCATCCAGTGCTCGTTGATGCGGCGCTGCATGGCGGCCGTGGCCTGGGCGAGCTGGCTGCGCGAGTTGACGCCCATGCACTCGGCGTCGTCTTCCACCACGTAGCCGGCCACCTTGAGGCCGTCGCCCACCATGAGGCCCAGGATGTCTGTGAGGTAGTACTCGCCCTGGGCGTTGTTGGTGGTGAGGCGGCCCAGGCGCGCGAGCAGCTGCGGCGTGGAGAAGCAATAGACGCCGGAGTTGCACTCGGTGATGGCGGCCTGCTGGGGCGTGCAGTCCTTCTGCTCGACGATTGCGGTCACGCCGCCGTCTCCTGCGCGCACGATGCGGCCATAGCCGTGCGGGTTGGCCGGGCGCATGGTGAGCACGGTGCACGCGGCGCCCTGCTGCTCGTGGTAGGCGATGAGCGCGGAGATGGTCTCCGGGCGGATGAGGGGGCTGTCCCCGCAGAGCACGACGAGCGTGCCGTCAAAGCCCTCCAGCTTGTCTGCCGCGCACATGACGGTGTGGCCGGTGCCCAGCAGCTCCAGCTGGTAGCTGATGGTGCAGTCTTCCAGCACGGGCTCGACCTGCTCGCGGCCGTTGCCGATGACGGCGTGCACCGCAGCGCAGCCTGCGGCGCGGGCGGCGTTCACCACCCAGCGCACCAGCGGCTTGCCCAGCAGCTCGTGCAGGACCTTTGGCTTTGAGGACTTCATGCGGGTGCCGGCGCCGGCGGCGAGGATGAGTGCCTGAGCTTCCATGATTGGGGCCTCCCCCCAAGAGAAAAGCGGCCGTGCAGGCCGCTTTGGTTGCGATGGCTGGGGCGGAGGGATTCGAACCCCCATAAGCGGCACCAAAAACCGCGGTCCTGCCCTTGGACGACACCCCAGTGCGGTAAGCAGCTCATGATTATAAAGGAAGAGGGGCCACTGGTCGCGGCACGCCATGGCAGACGGCAGCTGGCACTTCTCGTGTTTTTCAGATGAACGCAGCGCGGACTGCAGTTTCATTATCAGCCGGCGCTAGAATGCGGCTATGAGAAAGCTGATCCGACAGATGCTGCGGTTTGCTGCTGTGGGCCTGAGCGCCTTCGCCCTCGACTACGTCCTCTTCATGGTCCTGCACATGTTTGGGATGTCCTACCTCATCGCCAACATCATCAGTTACACCTTGAGCACCGTCTACAACTTTGTCCTGAGCATGAGGTTTGTGTTCTCCGGGAAGAGCGGTCAGAGCAGGCTGCAGCAGTTCGTGATCTTTCTGGTGCTGGGCCTTGTGGGCCTGGGGCTCAACGAGCTGTACCTGTGGCTGCTGGTTGACTTCTGCCACATCGCACCGGCGATCTCCAAGCTCGTTGCGGCCTTCTTGGTGACCATCTTCAACTTCATCACCCGCAAGATCTTTCTCGAGGACCGAGCCCCCAAGGAAGAGCCGCCTCTCGAGCCCGGGCAGATCGGGGAAGCGCTCGGCGCCGGCCTGGAAGATGTCGAGGTCATCCTCCACGAGGAGCTCAACATCGTCACCGGCAAGAGCGAGATAAAGATCCTCTAGACGCGATTGGCGCTGTAGAACAAGATCTTGCCGTTCTTGGCGCGGATGCAGTACTCGTACTTCACATGCTTGCGATAGAACTTGGCCACATACGCCTTCTTGTGGTTGTAGCGGCCGAGCCGCACCTTGGCATCGCGCACCTGGCGCTTCTTGAGCCCTGCGTGGTCGAGGGCGATGTTGAGGGCGGTGCGCTCCCCGATGAAGGCGGGGCCGGCTGGCACTTCTGCAACAGGGGGCTCCACCGCAAGGGCAGCACTGGGCTGCGCCAACACCGCTCCCCCTGCAAGCAGGAAAGACAGCGCAGCGGCGAGCGCGCATGCTCGCACCTTGCTCCCAACGCCCTTGTATGTCGATGCGGTGTTCCTCATGGTGTTCATAGTATCGAACGTTGCGATTAGATAGCGGTTAACCTGAACGTTCCCCAGCGTGCCTCCGCGCTCATTCCCCTGCCCTGCCCCGTGTGGGCACAGCGGGTATGCTCCAGCAGAAGCAGCTGCCCTCTCCCAAGGTGCTCTGGCAGGAGACGCTGCCGCCGTGAACCCGGGCGATGTACTCGACCATGGAAAGGCCCAATCCCGCGCCGCTAGAGGCCCCGCTGCGCGAGCGGTCCACCTGGTAGAAGCGCTCCCAGATATGGGGAAGGTGCTCTTCTGAGATGCCGATGCCGTCGTCTGCCACACAGCCGCGCGCGCAGCCGTCCTCGCTGCAGAGCTCGAGCCGAATATGGCCTCCCGGGCGCCCGTAGCGCACGGCGTTTTCCACCAGGTTGAGCACCATGCGCATGAGCAGCGCCGTGTCCCCGCTCACGCGTATGCCGGGCTCGATAGCAGTGCTCAGCGCGATGCCCTGCTCCGCAGCCAGCTCTGCTCCGGTCTCTCCCACCATCTCGCACAGCTCGCTGAAGTCGAGCTCCTCCATCTGGAGCCTGCTTGCACCGCGGTCAGCGCGGGCAAGCGCCAGCAGCTGGCCGGTGAGCTCGCTCATGTACAGCGCCTGCTCGCGAATCTTGACCAGGGCATCGCGCTGCTCTTGCGGGCTGCGCCCCTCCTCGAGCGCGTAGTCTGCTTCAGAGAGCATGACGGCAACCGGCGTGCGCAGCTCGTGGGAGGCGTTGTCTGTGAAGCGGCGCTCCTTGCCGAAGGACTGCTCGAGGCGGTCGAGCATGGCGTTGAAGGTGCTGCCCAAGGCGTGGAACTCGTCATGGGTGCTCTCCAGCGGGATGCGCAAGCTGAGGTCGGTGCCCTCTTGGATGCCGGCAGCTGTGCTGTTGATGGTGTCGAGCGGGCGCAGGCAGCGCCGCACGATGAGATAGCTGCCCAGGGCGCTTGCCACCGCTATGACGAGCAGGCCGCCCAGGGCCAAGATCCGCATCTTGCGCACGGCGTTGTCGAGCTGTTCGATGCTCGTGACGCTGCGCAGGCTGACAGCGCCAAAGCCCTCTACCTCGGCTTTGCGGTCGAGCACGAGCCACTTGCCCCATGAGCGGGTCTTGCCAAACTCAAAGTCGAGAGTGTCCAGATTCGCAGAGGGCATGTAGCCGCAGAGGAAGTGCTCGTCCTTGCTGTAGACGGCCGTGTACACGCCACCTTGCACGAGCACGGCTTCTGGAGCCTCGACCATGCCGTCCTCCACCAGCAGCTGCTTCTTGACCTCCTTGCTCACCGCGCGCAGGTTGTCTTCTGCACCCTGGGTGATGGTCGCGCTCACCATGCTCAGCACGCCCCCCAGGACAAGCGCTGTGAGCAGCACAGTGAAGGCCGTGACGGCTGCGGCGACCTTTGCCTTGACGCTGAGCTTCACCGGGGTTCCCTGATGGTGTAGCCCACCCCGCGCACCGTGTGGATGAGCTTGGTGTCAAAGGGCTCGTCGAGCTTGCGGCGCAGGTAGCGCACGTAGACGTCGACGATGTTGGAGCCTCCCATGTAATCGTAGCCCCACACGCTCGAGCCGATCTTCTCCCTGGAGAGGACCGTGCCCTTGTTGCGCATGAGGCACTCGAGGATGGCGTACTCCTTGGCAGAGAGCTCGATGTCGACCCCGGCGCGGGACACGCAGCGGGTGTCGAGGTCCATAGAGAGGTCCGCCACCTGCAAGACGTTGCTCACCAGGCCGCTGTTGCGGCGCATGACAACGCGCAGGCGGGCAAGCAGCTCCTCGAAGGCAAAGGGCTTGACCAGGTAGTCGTCTGCACCGGCGTCGAGGCCCGCAACACGCTCCTGCACGCCGTCGAGGGCGGTGAGGAAGAGCACCGGGGTGGGGCGGCTCTCCTTGCTGCGCAGGTACTTGAGCACCTGGTAGCCGTCTGCGCCGGGCATCATGATGTCGAGGATGGCGGCGTCGTATTCGCTGCAGGCAAGGTAGTCCATGGCCTCGGTTCCCGTGAGGCAGGCGTCGACGACGTAGCCCTCCTCTTCCAGGCGCTTGGCTAGCATGGCGTTGAGCTGGGGCTCGTCTTCTGCGATGAGGATGTGCATGGAGTCTCCTAAGAGGCGTTCGAGTGTGCACGCAGACGCTAGCAGCCAGCGCTTAACCCAAGATTAAGCGAGCTGCGCCAGCAGCTGCTGCGCCAGCTCCAGCGCCGCCTTGATGCACGGCGCCATGTCGTAGTACCTGTAGACGCCCAGGCGGCCGGCAAAGGTGACGCCCTCCTCTGCCGCGGCCAGCTTGGCGTACTCGGCATAGAGCGCGTTGTTGCGCTCGTCGTTGACGGGGTAGTAGGGCTCGTCGCCGGGCTGCCAGGCGCTGGAGTACTCGCGGCTGATCACCGTGTCTGGCAGCGGGTCGCCGTTGGCGTCGCGCCCGAACTCGAAGTGCTTGTGCTCGATGATGCGCGTGAAGGGGACGTCGTGGCTGGTGTAGTTGACCACCGCGTTGCCCTGCCAGTTCTCCACGCCCTCGAGCAGCTCCTCCTCAAAGCGAACGGTGCGCCACTCCAGGTTGCCCAGCTTGAAGCCAAAGTACTCGTCAACGGGGCCGGTGTAGACCACGTGGCCGAAGGCGGAGCGGTCCACGTCCTTGAAGTCCACGCCGCAGCGGACCTCGACGCCGTCGAGCATGCGGCCCACCATGGCGGTGTAGCCGCCCACGGGGATGCCCTGGTAGCGGTCGTTGAAGTAGTTGTTGTCGTAGGTGAAGCGCACGGGCAGGCGCTTGATGATGCTGGCGGGCAGCTCCGTGCAGCTGCGGCCCCACTGCTTTTCTGTGTATTCCTTGACCAGCTTGGTGAAGATGTCGCGCCCCACAAGGGAGAGCGCCTGCTCCTCGAGGTTGGCGGGCTCGCCCTGGATGGCGGCCTGCGCCCTCTGCTCCTCGATGATGGCGCGGGCCTCGGCCGGCGTGGTGATGCCCCACATCTTGGAGAAGGTGTTCATGTTGAAGGGCAGGTTGTAGAGCTCGCCGTGGAACAGGGCCACGGGGCTGTTGACGTAGTTGTTGAACTCCGCAAAGCGGTTGACGTAGTCCCAGACCTCGCGGCATGAGGTGTGGAAGATGTGCGCGCCGTACTTGTGCACGTTGATGCCGCGGACCTCCTCCGTGTAGCAGTTGCCGGCGATGTGGGGGCGGCGGTCGATGACCAGGCAGCGCTTGCCGGCATCCGTGAGCTGGCGGGCCACAACCGCTCCGGTGAGGCCGGCGCCGACGATGAGGTAGTCGTAAGAGGGAGATGTCATGGAGGCTCCTTGCGCGCGAAGAACAGCTCGAACTGTGAGCAAGATGATACCGCGGCGCAGGCGCTCTTGCCGTACCATCGGGTCCTAGCTGGCGGAAAGGAGTGTGACGAGCGTGGCAAGCTACCTGATCACAGGGGGTGCGGGCTTCATCGGCTCGAACTTCATCCACTACCTGCTGTGGACCTACCCAGACGCCCAGGTCATCAACGTCGACGCCCTGGACCACGCGGGCAACCTGGCCAACGTCGCGGACCTGGCAGACGACCCCCGCCACCTCTTTGTCCGCGCAGATATCTGCGACGAGCGCGCCATGGACGAGCTCTTTGCCAAGCACGGCCCGGACTACGTGGTGAACTTTGCCGCCCAGACGCACGTCGACCGCGGCATCGAGGACCCGATGGCCTTCAACCGCAGCAACGTCGAGGGCACCCTCACCCTGCTGCAGCTGGCCCGCAAGGACTGGGAAGAGCCGGGGGGCGGCTTTGGGGAGCACCGCTTTCTCCAGATCAGCACAGACGAGGTCTACGGCTCGCTGCCCGGGCCCGGCGCCCCGCTGTGGCGCGAGGACGCGCTGCTGGGGCCGAGCAACCCCTACAGCGCCAGCAAGGCCAGCGCCGAGCTCTACACCATGGCCTACGCGAACACCTACGGGCTACCCGTGATCATCACGCGCAGCTCCAACACCTACGGGCCGTTCCAGTTCCCGGAAAAGCTCATCCCCCTCACTATCGCCCACGCGCTGGCCCACCACAGCATCCCCCTCTACGGGGACGGCCTCAACCTGCGCGACTGGGTCTACATCGCCGACCTCTGCCAGGCACTCGACCTCGTGCTCCACAAGGGGCGCGTGCGGCAGGTCTACAACATCGGCGCGCGCACGCAGCGCAGCAACGTACAGGTCGTGAGCGAGCTGCTGGGGGAGCTTTCCCGGCAAGCCAAAGACCCCGCCATCGACGAGACCCTGGTCTCGTACGTGGCAGACCGCAAAGGGCACGACCGCGCCTATGGCGTCGACCCCTCAAAGATCGAGCGCGAGCTGGGCTGGCAACCGCGTACCTCGCTGCAGAGCGGGCTCGCAAAGACCGTTGCCTGGTACCTTGCCAACCCCCAGTGGATGAGCGACGTGCTCACGCAGCGCTACCAGCGCGAGAACGAGCGCCTCCTTTGCGAGTGGCAGCCAGCCCCGCACCCCCGACGGCGAGGGTAAGGCGTTTCTTACGCGCTGGCGTTGGTCTCCTTGAGGATGCGGGTGAACTCGTCGACCGCGCGCGAGGGGCCTTCTCCACGGGGGTGCGCCACGTACAGCGAGCGGCGGCAGAGTTCGTCCTCGAACAGAAACATGGCCGGCCGCGTGCTGAGGCCGCTGTTGCAGAGGGTGGTCTCTGTGATGAGCGAGGCGCCGGCGCCGGCAAGCGTGAGCGCGAGGCTGGTGAGGGTCTGGTCGACCTGGATCACCTTGGCGGGAGAGAACTCGCAGCGCTTGAAGAGCTCCGCCATCTTCCGGCCGATCTGCTGGGAGAGCCCCAGGGTGATGAAGCAGCAGTCCACCAGCGCTGCCATGTCGTCCTTGCCGATGACAGCGTAGCCCTGTGGGCCCGGCTGGGGCAGCTGTTGGAGCTGGGGCGCCTGCGGAGGCAGGCACAGGAAGATGCGCTCGTCTAGGAACTCCTCGTAGCTCAGGCCGGAATTGCTGGAGGCATAGGGGGTAATGAAGAGGTCGATCTCTCCGCGCAGGGCGGCCTCTGTGAGATTGGGGACCGTGTCGTCCACGATCTTGACCTCGACGCCCGGGTACAGCTGGCTGAAGCGCGCCACTGCCTTGGGCAGGTAGGTGATGTTGAAGAAGGTGGCGCCGCCGATGACCAGGCGGCCGGCCTCGAGGTTGTTGAGCTGGGCGATCTTGCGGGCCAGCTCGCGGTTGAGCGACTCGATGGAGTCCTGGCAGGCGAGGTAGGCCTCCCCCACCTCGGTGATGCTGAGCGGGGAGGTCGAGCGATCGAAGACGGCGGCCCCCAGCTGCTGCTCGAGCTTTTTGATGCGGGCACTGAGCGCGGGCTGAGTGACGCCGAGCTCCTCTGCCGCCGCAGAGATGTTGCGCAGGCGCGCCACCGTTCGCACGTACTGCGCGATGCTGGTGCTCTCCATGACTCCTACTCCCATAAGTTTTTTGTTATAGCCAGCCAATTCTACTCCTCGGGGGCTGCGGGCAGCCGCGCCGCTCGTGCGCTTCTTTGGGACAACACCCTCATCAAATCCTAATATATAAGCTATAGTTTATATTTGTATCAATCTTAACTTATAGAAAGGATACCAGCTATGAATTCCATTTCTCGCAGGCAGCTCGTTGCAGGCGGCGCCGCACTTGCGGCAGCGGGAGCACTGGGCCTTGCGGGCTGCGGTTCCAGCTCTAGCAGCGGCTCTGCCGGCAGCGGCCAGGCGGCGACCCTGGGTGTTGCCTACCAGTACGGCCTCTCCTATGCCCCCGTGGTCATCGCCAAGGAGAAGGGCCTCATCGAGGAAGCCTACAAGGAGGCCTGCGGCGGAGAGCTCGCCATCGAGTGGAACCAGATGAGCTCTGGCGCAGACATCAACACCGGCATTTCCTCCGGCAGCCTCCAGGTGGGCTTCATGGGCCTGGGTCCCGCCATCACCGGCATCGCCACCGGCCTCGACTACCGCGTCTTCACCAACATCTCCGGCCAGGAGCATGGCCTCATGACCAGCAACGCCTCCATCAAGAAGCTCGAGGACCTCGTTGGCAGCAAAGAGCAGATCGCCCTGGTGAACATCGGCTCCTTCCAGCACATGGTGCTCGCCAAGGCGCTCGACAACGCCGGCCTCGACCCCCACGCGCTCGACTCCAACATCGTGGCCATGGCTCACCCGGACGGCATGGCAGCCCTGCAGAGCGGCAACGTCTCCTGCCACCTCACCAGCTCCCCCTACATCTTCACAGAGCGCAAGGACTCCAGCTTCCACGAGCTCACCGAGGTCAACGAGGCCTGGACCAGGCAGGACTCCTTCATAGTCGGCGTCGCCTCCAGCGCGCTGCATGACGACGAGACCCTCTTCAACGCCGTGTGCACCGGCCTCGAGCGCGCGATGGAGTTCATCACGGACAGCACCGAGGATGCAGCGGCGCTGCTGTGCGAGTTTGACGGCAACACCGCAGAGGAGGAGCTCGAGTACCTGGAGCAGGGCGTCTACACCCCGCAGACCAGCAAGCTCTTCGAGATGGCCACCTTCATGAGCGAGACCGCCTTCATCGACAAGAGCATCGCCTCGTACGACGACCTCGTCTACAGCAACGTCTCCGGCGACTAGCGCTCGCCACCCCGCCCCGCCGCGCCCTCGCGCGCTGGCGGGGCTCCTCTGTCTGCAGGAACGTTCAGAAACACTGGGAGAATCATGGCTTCAACGCAGCGCAAGACGCTCAAGGCAGGGAGCACCCTGCATACCGTGATCACAGACGTGGTCTTCATCGCCGCCCTGCTGGTCATCTGGGAGCTCGTGGCCAAGGCACATGTCTTCGGTCCCAACTCCGAGGTGATCTTCCCCACGCTCGAGCAAGTGGGGGCGGCGTTCATCCGCAACTTCACCTACGGCTACGCGGGCACCTCGCTGTGGGTGTACGTGGGAGACTCCATGCTCTTGCTGTTGGAGGGCTTCTTGCTCGGCATCGTGCTGGCCTTTGCGTTCAGCGCGCTCTCCATGGTCAGCAAGACCTTCTACGCTATCTACAACCTGGTCGTCACCGTATGCGACCTGCTGCCCGGCGTGGCCCTGCTGCCCGTGGTCATCGTCATCGTGGGCGTGCGGCCGGAGGTCATCGTCTTCCTGGTGGTGCACGCCGTGCTGTGGCCGCTCTCGCGCAACCTGCTCGACGGGTTCCAGGCGGTGCCCTCCATCTACGTAGAGGCCGGGCGCAACATGGGCCTCAGGGGCTTCAGGCTGCTGGCCAGCGTCTACCTGCCGGCCTCGATGTCCTACATCGTGAGCGGCATCAAGGTCTGCTGGGCGCGCGCATGGCGCGGCCTCATCAGCGCCGAGATGATCTTTGGCCTGGCGAGCTGCCCGGGCATCGGCCTCTACATCAACCAGATGCGCACCAACCTCTACAACGCCGAGATGTACGCCACGCTCATCGTGATCATCATCATCGGCCTGATCGTGCAGTACGGCATCCTCGCGCCCATCGAGAAGAACACCGTCGTCAAATGGGGGATGAGCAACTGATGAGCCAGAACAAGACCGTGCTGAGCATCAGCAACCTGACCAAGGTCTACAAGAACGCAGACGAGGAGAAGGTGATCCTCCGGGACGTGAACCTGGAGGTGGCAGAGCGCGAGTTCCTCTGCATCCTGGGCCCCAGCGGCTGTGGGAAGACCACCCTCATGCGCTGCGTTGCAGGATTTGAGGACTACGAGGGCGAGGTCCGCGTAGACGGCGAGCCCGCAACCGAGCCCGGCATCGACCGCATGATGGTCTTCCAGGACTTCAACCAGCTCTTCCCGTGGATGACGGTGGAGGGCAACATCCAGGCCGCCCTCAAGCTGCAGGGCATCAAGGACAAGGCCCAGCTCAAGGCCATCAGCAGCGACGCCCTGGCCAAGGTCCGCCTGGAGGGCTGCGGCGGCTACTACCCCCGCCAGCTCTCTGGCGGCATGAAGCAGCGCGTGGCCATCGCCAAGGCGCTGGCCCTCAAGCCCAAGATCATCCTCATGGACGAGCCCTTTGCCGCACTCGACGCCATGACCCGCAACGAGCTGCAGGCCGAGGTCCTCGAGATATCCCAGCAGACGGACTGCACCTTCATCTTCGTCACCCACAACATCCAGGAGGCGCTGGTGCTGGGCACCCGCATCCTGCTCTTTGGCAAGGGCGGCACGGTGCTGGTGGACGAGCGCAACGGCATCGAGCGCCCGGTCTCCCCTGCCTCGGCAGGCTACGGCGAGATGTGGACAAAGCTCCACGACGCCCTCTACCAGGCGTAAGCGCGCCTTACGCCACGGAGAAGGCAGGCCAGTAGGTCATGAGCAGCCAGCAGGCCAAGCTCAGCAAGACGATGATGGCTATGGAGATCTTCCAGCCCTCTTTGAGCATGTAGCGCGGCTGCAGGCCGTAGCCCACGGGGATGGCGCGGATGGAGGTGGGCAGCATGTACGAGAGGTTCACGCCCACGCTGGCTGCGTAGATGTAGGGGATGGGGTTTTCCCCGATGCCCGTGACGATGGAGATGACGATGGGCATGGCAACAGCCGCGGTTGCGGTGTTGGAGGTGACGTCGGACATCAGCAGCGTGAGCGTGATGATGACGAAGATGGTCATCAGGCCGCCCGTGAGCCCCATGTGAGATACCGCGGTGCCGATTGCCGCCGCCGCACCGGAGCCGTTGATGAGGGTGCCCGCTGCCAGGCCGCCGGCAAAGATGTAGATGAGCTCCCACACGATCTTGCCTTCGACGCTCTTCCACAGCATGAGGCGCGAGTTGTCCTCGTGACGCGTGATGAGGAAGGTGAGTATGCCTGCGATGATGAAGACGTAGGCGGGCTTGAGCCCCGGCAGGTAGGCCGCGTAGAGCTGGCGCGTGAATGCCAGGATGGTGGCGATGCCAAAGAGCAGCAGGCAGGCCAGCTCCTCGCGCTTCATCTTGGGGAGCTTGGCGTACTCCTGGGCAAAGAACTCCCTGGTGCCGCCCAGGGACTCGTCCTTCTTGACACCCCAGAGCATGAAGACAGTTGTGATGGCCAGCACCAGAAGGGTGAGAGGCAGGAAGCGCACCACCCAGTCGACGTACATGTACTCGGTGCCGGTGAGCTGCTGGATGTAGTCGACGGTGACCAGGTTCATGGCTCCACCAAGCGGTGTTGCCATGCCGCCCACACCCGCACCGTAGGCGATGTAGAGCAGCAGCTTGGAGCCCATCTTGGAGTTGGCGATGTCTCCCTCTCCCACAAACTTGAGCATGGAGACGGCAATGGGCGTCACCGTTGCGCAGACCACGGCGTTGGGCAGCACAGAGGAAAGAAGGGCGGAGAGCAGCATCCAGAAGACGAGCTGCTTGCGGAACGAACCGCCCACCAGGCCCAGGAACTTGGCAGCGATGCGCTTGTCGAGACCCGTCTCCTCCCACGAGACCGTGAGGATCGAGGCACCCAACAGCAGCAGGATGGTCTCTGAGGCGTAGTTGGCGATGACCGAGGACATGTCCGTCATCTGCACCACGGCGTTGATGGCGATGGGCAGGAAGGCGGTCACCGCGTAGTCGACCGGGCCGGTTACCCACCAGAAGGCCATCCAAGCCACGGTGCCGATGGCAGCACGCGAGCCAACGGTCTCGAAGATGCTGCTGGGCAGCAGCAGGATGCACAGGGCGAAGAGCACAGGGCCCATCGCCAGGAGGATCAGGCGCTTGCGGTTGCTCATAGGGGCTGCTTCCTTCACATACTGAAGTCGAAATGATGGAGCTATAAGTTTCAACTTATAGCTCGCCCCTGTCAACCATAGATTCTTGCTGTGCTAGCGCAGCTTGGCGCGCTGGAGCTTGCCGTTGGCGGAGCGGGGGATCTCCTCGATGATCTCTATCTCCTTGGGCACCTTGTTCTTGTCCAGGTTTTCCACCAGGAAGGCATAGAACTCCTTGCGGTCAAAGCACTCCGGGTTCTTCACGCTGATGAACAGCTTGGGCACCTGGCCGGCGTCCTTGTCTGGCAGGGGCACGCAGGCGCAGTCGACCACCTTGCGGAAGCTGCGGGCGGTCTCCTCGATCTCCTCCGGGGCGATCTTGATGCCCTTGAAGTTGATGATGTCATCCGCGCGGCCCAGGACGTAGACGTAGCCGTCCTCGTCGATGTAGCCCAGGTCCTTGGTATAGACAAAGCCGTTCTCCATGGCAGCGGCGGTGAGCTCCGGCTGCTTGAAGTAGCCCCTCATGTTCATGGGGCCCGCCGTGGCCACCAGGCCGGTGTTGTCTGCGGAAGACTCGATGGGCCTGCGATCTTGGTCGACGATGATGAAGGTGGAGTTCTTTGTGGGCTTGCCGATGCAGTTCTTGCGGCCGCGCTCGGCATTGAAGTCGAGGGCGCAGGTGCGGCCGGACTCCGTGGAGCCGTAGAAGTTGTAGAGGCGCACATCTGGGAAGCTCTCCTGCAGGAGCACCTTGGTTTCCTCCGGCAGGGCAGACGAGCCGATCTGTATGTAGTCGAGCTGCTCGTTGAAGTCCGCCAGCTTGCCGCGGGTGAGGCGCATGAGCACCTGGGCCGCCGTGGGGGAAAGATCCATGGCGCGGACCGTGTAGTCCCGCAGGAGCTGGAAGATCTCTGCCACGCGCATGACACCGTCCACGACCACAACCGCACCGCCGTTGAGCAGGTTGGCATAGCAGCAGCGAATGCCGTGAGAGTGGTTGAGGGGCAGGGGCAGCAGCTCGACAGAGCCGGGGCGCATCTGAACCGCGTACATGATGTTTTCCGCCAGGGCGATGTTGTTGCGGTGGGTGCACTCGATGCCCTTGGACTTGCCGGTGGTGCCGGTGGTGTAGAGGATCTCTGCCAGATCGTCTGCAGCGGGGAAGGGCAGCTCTGCCTCCGGCTCCCCTTGGGCCTGCGCAAGCAGCTCGTCAAAGCCCACGACAGGGGCGCTGGAGCTGTACTCGGAGTCGAGCACCACCAAGGCGGGCTCAACCTCTGCGCAGATGTCGTCAACGCGCGCCTGGGCTGCGCGGCGCTCGAAGGGGACGAAGACCACGCCTGCGAGCTCTGCGCCCATGTCCAGGAGCAGGAAGCGCGTGTCCTGCGTGCACTCCACCACCAGGTAGTCGCCAGCCCCGAGCCCACGCGCAAGCAGAGCAGATGCGATGCGGCGAGCCCAGCTCCACCCCTGCCCGTAGGTATAGGAGACTTGCGGGTCTGCGCAGAAGAGAGCCTGGGGCTGCGCGGCGGCATGGCCTGCGAGCACCTCGACCATAGAGTTCATGAGAGTCACTGCCTTTCGTCCAAGCACCGGCACGCGCGGCGCAGCTTAGAAGCCCATGTAGGCAAAGCTGCTTGCATCGTAGCCCGCCCCATAGACGCCAAAGATCACCACAGAGAACACCGCCGCCAGGTAGAAGGCCCAACGAAGCGGCAGCGGCCACTTGGCCACGCTTTCCCGTATCTCAACGCCGCGCTCCTTGAGCACTCCCACAACGAAGAGGATCAGGATGCACAGCAGGGCAAAGCAGAAGTTGGCGCCGCTCAGCCCGTAGGTGAACAGGGTGCCGTCAAACCACAGCGCGGGGTTCACGTTGAAGACCATGCGCTTGAAGATGACGGCTGCCGCAAGCAGGCTCGGGGCGCGGGTTATGACGCGGGGGATGATGGCGCATACCACGAAGGTGCGCAGGATGCGGAAGAGCTGCCAGTAGTTGGCGCCGTCGTCGATGCGCAGGGCGTCCTTCCACTTGCGGTAGTTGGGCTCGAGCACTGTGCTCAGCGCGATGATGCCGCCCTGCCACACGGCCCACAGGATGTAGTTGACGCCTGTCCCGTGCCAGATGCCGGTGCACAGCCACACGGCGATGAGCGAGCAGATGGTGACGGCGTTCTTGCCAGCGGTGCGTCCCCACTTGTTGCGGAAGAACTTGGAGACCTTCTTGGTCCAGCCGGCAACCGCAACGGGCATGCAGAGGTAGTCCTTGAACCAGGCGCCCAGGGTGATGTGCCAGCGGCGCCAGTACTCGGCCACAGACTGCGAGAAGTACGGCTGGCGGAAGTTGTCCTCGAGCGTGATGTCGAAGATCTGCGAGATGCCGCGCGCGATGTCCACACAGCCGCGGAAGTCCGTGTAGATCTGCACCGCGTAGAAGAGCGTGGCCACGATGAGGATGGCGCCGTTGATGTCTGTGTAGCAGTCGTAGGTGTTGCGGACGAACACGCCCAGGCGGTCTGCGATGACGAGCTTCTCGAAGAAACCCCAGACGATGAGCTGGGCGCCAAAGCACACGCGCTTGTAATCGAAGCGATGCTCCTTGAAGAGCTGCACGCCCAGGCGGTCGTAGCGCGGGATGGGACCCTGGAGGATGTGGGGGAAGTAGCACACATAGGTGGCGTACTTGAGGAAGTTGGGCTCTGGCTTGTAGCGCTCCCAGTAGATGTCGAGCACATAGCCCACAGTGGCAAAGGTGTAGTACGAGATGCCCAGCGGGATGATGATGGTGATGGCAGAGAGGCCGCCCGCCCCAAAGGTGCTGCTGAGCAGGTCCAAGATGTAGCCGAAGAACTTGGTGTAGCAGAGCGTGCCCACCAAGACCACCAGCGCCACGAGCATGAGCGTCTTGGCGCGTGTCCGCGCGCCTTCCTTGACCTTGACCTTCTCTGCGCGCTCGAGCCCCTGGAGCTGGGCGCCTCGCTCCTGGTAGATGCGGCCTATGCCCCGCGCGCACAGGAAGCTCACGAGCATGGCGCTGACAATGAAGGGGAAGAACTCCACCCCCGCGATGCCGTAGAAGACCAGGCTGAACGCCAGCAGCACGTAGCCGCGGGCCTTCACGGGCACGGCGAAGTAGGCCACCACGCAGATGACCAGGAACACGAGGAACTTGGCAGAGGTGAAGATCATGAAGCTGGCGGTGCCTTGCTGTTGAGAACTAGCCCTGCAGGCGCTGGATCATGGCCCACATGGCGTCCACGGTGTTGAAGTTCTCCGGGACGATGTCGTTCATACCGATCTCGATGTCGAAGGTGTCCTCCATATCGGCGATGAGGCCGGTGAGGTCGAGGGAGTCGATGACCTCGTCGTCGATGATGGCAGTCTGGGAGACGAAGTCGACGTCCTCGTTGATGTCCTTGAGGAGTTCGAGCAGCTGGTCCATGAGGGCTCCTTGTTCAACAGGCGGTGCAGTCCGCAGGGTGCTGTTTCATAACATAGCATTAAGCCAAGCGATGATAATACCTTCTAGACATTAGAAAAAGCTTATGAGGCGGCCAAGTGCGCCAAAAGACCCGCCCAGCCGAAACGCAAGGCGGGTCTTTGCCGACAGTTTAGAGGGTGGCCTTGACGGCTGCCTCGACGGCTGCTGTGGTGCCGTCGACCACCTGGGTGAAGCGAATGGGCATCTCGTCGAGCAGGTCGAGGGAGGGGGGCACGGCGTAGGTGCCGCTGACGCCGGCGAGCTCGGCCACCTTGCGGTTGAGCTGCGCGCCGGTGAGCTGCTGGACCTCTGCAGGGAGCTCCTGGCCGGCGGGGATGCCGGTGAGGGCGCGGTAGACGGCCCCGCCGAACTTGGCCCAGCGGGCGGTGCTCACCACGAGCATGGGGTTGGCGCCCTTGTTGCGGCGAGCGACCTTCCAGGCCACAGCCGTGTGCGGGTCGAGCAGGTAGCCGTGCTCGTCCATCACCTGCTTGATGGTGTCGAGCGACTCCTGGTCGCTCACAGAGCCGGCGCGGTATTGGTTGGCAAAGGCAGCATAGGTCTCGTCGTCGACGGTGAAGCGGCCCGTGCTGTTGAGCTCCTGCATCCAGCCGGCCACCTTTGCGGCGTTGCGCCCGGTGAGCTCGTAGAGCTGGCGCTCCAGGTTGCTGCTGATGAGGATGTCCATGGAGGGGCTGCTGGTGAGCACGAACTCGCGGTCCTCGATGGTGTAGGTGCCTTCCTGGATGAAGTCAGTGAGCACGCGGTTGGCGTTGCTGGCGCACACGATGGTGCCGATGGGCACGCCCATCTGCTTGGCGTACCAGCTGGCCAGGATGTTGCCAAAATTACCCGTGGGGACGGTGACGTCCATGGGCTCGCCCAGCTGCAGGGCCCCCTGGGCCACCATCTGAGCGTAGGCGCTCACGTAGTAGACGATCTGGGGCATGAGGCGACCCCAGTTGATGGAGTTGGCGCTTGAGAGGACCACGTTGTCGCTTGCAGCCAAGACCTCGTTGAACTCCTTGTCGTTGAACATGCGCTTGACGCTGGTCTGGCAGTCGTCGAAGTTGCCGCGAACGCCGTACACGCAGACGTTGCCGCCCTCCTGGGTAGCCATCTGCTTGTACTGGATGTCTGACACGCCGCCATCTGGGTAGAAGACCACGATGGAGATGTGGTCGCGGTCCTTGAAGCCGGCCAGAGCGGCCTTGCCGGTGTCTCCGGAGGTTGCCACGGCGATGAGGTAGTCGTGCCCGGGGCCGCCTGCTGCGCGCTGTTTTTCGATGCTGGCAGAGAAGAACACAGGCAGGCACTGTAGGGCCATGTCCTTGAAGGCGCTGGTGGGGCCGTGCCACAGCTCGAGCACGTAGGTGCCATCCTCGCCCACGGGGACCACCGGGGCGATGGCAGGGGTGTCGAAATTGTCGCCGTAGATTATCTCGAAGAGGGAGTCGATCTCCTCGCGTGTGAAGTCGATGCCAAAGCGCTCGTAGACAAAGGCCGCCTGCTGCTTGTAGGGCAGTGAGGCCAGGGACTCGATCTCCTCGAGCGTGACGTGGGGGATCTCTTGCGGGACGAAGAGACCGCCGCCGGGTGCGATGCCCTTGATGACGGCTTCAGAGAACTTGAGCGGCTCGGTCACAACGCCGCGGGTGTCGACATAGCGGATGCTGTCCATGGGCAAACCCTCCATCTGGGCTACTGGTCCTTGGGTGGTCTGAAGATACTACCACCCTCCGCAGCACGCAGCTGTTTCAAGCGCGTATCGCTGCCACTCGCAGCCGCCAGGCGCGCAAAAGCAGGCGCCCGCGGGAGCGCTGTGCTCCGTGCGGGCGCCTGTTCAAGCTGCTCTCTTCCCAGCGTGTGGGGCTAGAAGTCCTTGAAGATCTCCTTGAACGACTTCTCTGCGTATTCCTCGACGTCCTTCTCGAACTTGTCGTAGAGCTCGAGGAAGCGCTTGCCCTCTTCTGTGAGGCGCGAGCCGCGGGCACCGTAGCGCTCGATGAGCGGGAAGCCCAGGCCCTCCTCGACCTTCTTGATCATGCTCCAGGCCTTGCTGTAGGCCATGTGGAGGACCTTGGCGGTCTTGTTGAGGGAACCGTACTCCTCGATGCCGTGAAGCAGGATGCCGGCACCCTTGCCAAAGCTGGGCCCCTTGCGGTCTGCAGAGGCGGTAACCACCAGCTTTACCTGCGCATGCAAGTTCTTCTCGTCTGCCATGAGACTGTTGCTCCTTAACCGGGGTTTGTGAGTAGGGCAATCCCTCGTTGCCGCAGAATCATTTTATAGTGAATTGCGATAAAGATGTGCTGCGATTCCGCTTTTGTCTGAGAAATAAATCAGAGGGAGCGGCATCGAATGAGCCGCCCCCTCTGAACGCGCGCGCTGTTTGAGGCGCCTACTCGTCGACGCCTTCGCCGATGGTGATGGTGACGGTGGTGCCAGGCACGGCGCTGCCTGTGACGTCTTGGTTGATGACCTTGCCCTTGTCGCCTTCTGAGTAGTGCTTTGAAACCTTGAATCCGGCATTCTTGAGGGTGCTGGTGGCCTTGGCCTCGCCCATGCCGATCACGTTGGGGACGGCCACGCTCTGCGCACCCAGGCTGATCGTGAGGGTGATGGTGGTGCCCTCCGCAACGCTGGTGCCGGCGCTGATGTTCTGGCCCATGACCTCGCCGGTGCTCACGTCGTTGGAGTAGCCGGTCTCTGTCTTGACCTTGAGGCCCTTGCCTTGGAGCTCGGACAACGCATCTGCCTCTGCCCAGCCGTAGTAGTCGCCGATGACCACGTTGGTGTTGGCCTTGCCCTTGGAGACCCAGTACTTCACGGTCGAGCCCTTTTCCGCCGTGGCGCCCTCTGCGGGCTCCTGGCGGCAGATCTTGCCCTGCTCGTATTCGTCGCTGTACTCCTCGTTGCTGCTGGCAACAAAGCCCGCATCGAACAGCGCCTTCTGGGCCTGGAGGTCTGTGAGCCCCAGGAGGCTGGGGACGGGCACCTGCTCGGGCTCTCCCTTGCCGCTGGAGATGATGAGGTTGACCTTGCCGTCCTTGGCGATGCTGCTGTTGTAGGAAGGATCCTGATAGAACACGAGGTCCTTCTCTGCGGTCTCGTTGGGCTCGTACTTCACCACGCCCACGTTGAGGCCGTACTCCTCGAGTATCTCCGTTGCCTCTTGGAGGGTGTGGTTGGTGACGTCCGGCACGATGACCTGCTCGGCCTTGGCGCCCTGGCTCAGCATGAAGCCCACACCCGCGATGGCGGCGATGACGAGCACGGCCACGACGGCCGCGACGATCTTGAAGCCACCGCGCTTCTTGGGGGGCTCGGCACTGCCGCTGCCGCGGCTGCCGCGATCGTAGCTGTTCATGACGTTGCCCGCCTGCCCGCCTGCCTCGACCGGGTCGATGACGCGGGTGGCGCCGGCCGCTGCAGCAGCCCCCGCAGGAGAGCTGATGACCGTGGTGGCAGCGGCAGAGGACGCTGCGCCGCGGCCGGCGAGGTAGTCGTCGAGCGCCTGCTTCATCTCGTTTGCAGTGGAGAAGCGCTCCCAGGGGTTCTTGGACATGGCGCGCAGGATGATGGCCTCGAGCGCCGGGTCGATGCTGCCGTTGATGGCGCGCGGCGGGATGGGGTCCTCGTTGACCTGCTTCATGGCAACGCTCACGGCGTCCGGCCCGTCGAAGGGCAGCTGGCCGGTGCAGGCCTCGTACATGACGACGCCCAGGGAGTAGAGGTCGCTGGTGCCTGCCAGCGGCTTGCCCTGCGCCTGCTCTGGGCTCACGTAGTGCGCGGTGCCCAAGACGTTGGAGTCTGTGGTCATGTCCGTGTTGCCAGCCTGCGCGATGCCAAAGTCCATGACCTTAACGTTGCCGTCTGTCTGGACCATGATGTTGGCGGACTTGATGTCCCTGTGGATGATGCCGTAGCTGTGGGCCACGCTCAGGGCGCTGCAAACCTGAGACCCGATCTCTGCCACCTTGCGCGGGTGTATGCTGCCGCGCTGTTGCACAGCGGTCTTGAGGTCTGTGCCGCGGACGTACTCCATGACGATGTAGTACATGTCGTCATCGCGGCCCCAGTCGTAGATGTTGACGATGAAGGGGCTGGTGAGATTGGCAGCGGCTTGGGCCTCTTGGCGGAAGCGCGCTGCGAAGGTCCGGTCTGCCGCGTACTGCGGGAGCATGACCTTCACCGCAACGGTACGGCCCAAGGTGGTGTCGTTGGCCTTGAAGACCTCGGCCATGCCGCCCATCCCAATGCGCTCGGTCACCTTGTAGCGGTCTCCGAATACCCTCTTGTCCACGTTCTTGCTCCTTGCTTTCCTCACATGCGCTGCCTGGCGCCATTGCCTCAATCTTATACCGCGCGCCCGCCAACGGGCGGCTCGCTGGTCATCTCCAAGAACTCACCACTAGAGCACCCCCAGCTCTTGCAGGGCGCTCACCAACACTGCGCGGGCCTTGGGGGCCGCGACGACGGCGCCTTCGTCGCTGGCGTCTTCGATGCACACCGCAACGGTGACGCTTGCGCCGTCCTTCTCCGCCGTGGCGATGAACCAGGCGTTCTCGCGGCCATCGCCTGTTTCTCCCGTGCCGGTCTTTCCCATGACGCGCGCGCCGCTGATGGCGGCGTTGCCTCCGGTGCCGTTGGTGACGCAGTACTCCATGATGTCGCACTCGTCCTTGGCGGCGCTTTCGCTCATCGCGCGCCCAAGGGTGACGGGGCTGGTGGTGGAGACCACCTTGCCCTCGTGGCTCATGACCTTCTCCACGATGTAGGGGCGCATGGCAACGCCATCGTTGGCGATGGCAGCCATGATGACAGCCATCTGGGTCACGGTGACCTGGGGGCCGGCGGGGCTCGCGTGCTCGCCCACGGGCTGGCCGGCGCCCGCCCATGCGGTCTCCCACTCGGTCATCTCAGCCGGGTCGGGCATGAGACTCGCCGTGACGGCAAAGTCCTGGGCCAGGTGCTCGTCTCCCACGCCGAATGCCTTTGAGATGTTGACGAGCGCCTGCGCTCCCATGTCAACCGCAAGCTGGCCGAACGCCGTGTTGGAGCTGACGGCAAAGGCCTGCTTGACCGTGATGGTGCCGCGGTCCCCGTGGGTGGTGACCGGCGCGCCGCCGATGTTCTTGGAAGAGGGGCTCTCGACCTTGGTGTCCGGTGTGACAAGCCCGCTGTCCAGGGCGCCTGCCAGGGTCACTGCCTTGTAGGTGGATCCCGGCGTGTACAAGCTCTGTGTGGCGCGGTTGACCAGCTGGCCCTTGTTCTTGACCTTGCCGGAGATGATGTCGCCCACCTGGTTGGCGTTGTAGCCGGGCGCGCTCGCCTGGGCAAGCACCGCGCCGGTCTTGGTGTCTATGCAGGTGATGGCGCCGGAGAGGCCCTCGAGCTGCTCCTCTGCCGTGCGCTGCACGTCTGCGTCGAGGGTGAGCACGACGTCGTTGCCGGAGTTCTGCAAGCCGGCAGCCGCGCGCACGGCATCCCCGATGCTCTCGAAGCTCTCGTCACCCACCAGGGTCGAGCCCATGGAGGCCTCGATGCCTGCCGCGCCGTACTGCTGGCTGTAGTAGCCCACCGCGTGGGAAGCCAGCGAGCCCTCCGGGTAGCTGCGGGTGTAGGTGCCGTCGTCCTCCTTGGTGCTCTGCGCCAAGACCACGTTGTCGCTGGTGAGGATGGCGCCGCGCTCGCGCTGCGCCTGCCGCGCCAGGGTGTGGTTGTTGCCTTCTCGGTCTTGCAGCTCCTCTGCCTGCACCACCTGCACGTAGCTGAGGTTGCCGATGCTCACGGCGATCAGCAGCGAGAGGCAGCCCACGAGCATGGTGAGGCGGCGGCCCAGGGACGCGCGGCCCAAGACGCCGCTGTCGGACGGGGCAAGCGAGGCCTTGACGCGACTGATCTGCATGGTGCCGGTCATCTCCGTTGCAAGGCCGGTGGCCTCGTTGCCCGCCTTGAGCAACAGGCCCACGATGATGAAGCTGGCGATGAGGCTGCTGCCGCCCTGGCTCATGAAGGGCAGGGTGATGCCGGTGAGGGGGATGAGCCCGGTTGTTCCGCCCACGATGATGAAGGCCTGCAGGCTGACGCTGGCGGTGAGGCCGGCCGCGGTGAACGCGGCGACGTCGCTCTTGGCGCGGGCAGCCGTCGCCAAGCCGCGCACGGCAAAGAGGACGAAGAGTATCAGCACAGCGGCAGCACCCAGCAAGCCCATCTCCTCTGCGATGGCGCAGAAGATGAAGTCGCTTTCCACCATGGGGATGGTGGTGCACAAGCCGCGCCCGATGCCCACGCCAAAGAGCCCGCCGTCTGCCAGCGAGTAGAGGGCCTGCACCAGCTGGTAGCCGCTGTCCTGGGCGTAGGCGAAGGGGTCTTGCCAAATGGAAACGCGCGTCTGCACGTGGTCGAACATCCCATAGAGGAACACGCAGCCCACGGCGGCAAGCGCCAGCCCAAAGACCACGTAGCTCAGGCGGCCTGTGCTCACGTAGACCATGGCCAGGAAGATCCCGAAGAGCAGCAGGGCGCTGCCGAGGTCCTTCTCGAAGACGATCACCAGCATGGCCACCAGCCACATGGCGATCACCGGCAGCATGGTGCGCCAGTGGGGAACGGGCAGGCCCAGGGGCCCGCGGCCAAAGGTGCTCAGCATCTCGCGGTGGTCTGCCAGGTAGCTGGCCAGGAAGAGCACGATGCATATCTTGGCGAGCTCCCCGGGCTGGAAGCTCATCCCGCCGATGGAGAGCCAGATGCGGCTGCCGTAGTACTCGCGCCCGATGCCGGGCAGCATGGGGCTGACAAGCAGCAGCAGGCCTGCCAGCAAGATCACATAGCGGTAGCGCGCGAGCTTTTCTATGCTGGGGACGAAGACGATGGTGAGGACCATGCACGCGACGCCGCCAAAGAGCCACAGCACCTGCTTGAGGGCGGTTTCCTCTGGCGTGAGGCGCAAGACGAAGCAGATGCCGATGCCTGCCAGCAAGAAGACCACCGGCAGGATGCCCGGGTCTGCCTGCGGCGCGAAGAAACGCACGAACACATGGGCCACCGCAAAGGCCGCGATGAGCCCCAGGGGCACGGCGAACGAGGCCAGGCTGAGCTCCACGCCCTGGTTGATCAGGAGCATGGCAAAGAGCAACAGCAGCACCGGCGCTGCCGCTATGAGGAGCCAGAGCTCTGTTGACCTGCGCGAATGCATGGGCGCCCCCTACTTGCCCTGGGCGCTGCCGGCGTCTGTGGCACCCGCGCCGCCCTTGGCATCCGCAGGGTCGTCGCCGATGAGGTGGCGGTACTCGGCGAGGAGCGCCTGGGCGTCCTCCAGGCTGTCGACGGTCATGCCGCCCTCGAGCCTGCTGGCCGTTGTGGGAGACAGCTTGCTGACAGGGATGTCCGTCTTCTCCTCCAGCCAGTTGGCCTTGATGCCCGCCACGCTGCCGGGCAGCCCGCGGTACACGCAGACCACGCCGTCTTCCGCTATGACGAAGAAGCTGTTGTGCGCGTACGCGTAGGCACCGCCGATCCCAGCAGCCAGTATGGCCACGAAGGCGACGACGAAGACGATGGGGGCGATGTGGGACTTGAGCCAGCCGCCAGCGCTCTTTGCGGGCTTGTCGGCCTCGGGCTCCTTGAGGGGGTCGACGACCACGCAGGTGACGTTGTCCATGCCGCCTGCGGCAAGGGCCTCGCGGATGAGGGCGTCGCAGCAGTCCTGCGGGTCTGGGTTGGAGCGCAGGATGTTGGCGATGCCGCTGTCCTGCACCATGCCGCTGAGGCCGTCCGAGCACAGCAAGAGCCTGTCGCCCGGGCTCACGCGCAGGATGTAGATGTCCGGCTCGACAGTGGCGTCGCTGCCCAGAGCGCGGGTGATGACGCTGCGCTGCGGGTGGACGCGGGCCTCCTCCTCTGTGATGCGGCCCTGCTCGACGAGGTCTGCCACCAGGGAGTGGTCGCGCGTGACACGCTGGAGGGTACCCTCGTGGAGGAGGTAGGCGCGCGAGTCTCCCACCTGGGCGATGACCAGCTGGTCCTCGAAGATCTGCGCCGCGGTCATGGTGGTCCCCATGCCCGGCCTGCCGATGCCGTTGGCCGCGGCGCTGATGATGGCGATGTTGGCCGCCTTGACGGCGTTTGCCAGGGCGTTGCCGTCAGGGGAGGCAGGGGCCTTCTCCAACAGGGTGTTGATGGCGATCTCGCTCGCCACCTCGCCCGCCTCGTGGCCGCCCATGCCGTCTGCCACCACGAACAGCGGGGTGGCAGCGATGAAGCTGTCCTCGTTGTGCTCACGCACGCAGCCCACGTCTGTGCGGGCGGCATAGACCTGCGGCGTCTTCATACAGTCTGTCTTCTTGTCCTTCTCTGACATTCTCGCAACTTCCACTAGGCGTCAGACGAATCTGCAACGCGCCGCTGCAAGGCGTGCGGCGCGGGTATCAACACGCGCTCACTTGCGGCTGACCTTGATCTCCACGCTCCCGATGCGCACCGTGTCCCCCTCGACGCAGCGCTGCACCTGGGTCACCGGCTCCCCGTTCACGCGGGTGCCGTTGGCAGAGCCCAGGTCCTCCACCATGAGGTCGCCGCCCATGAGCGAAAAGCGCGCGTGGCGGCGCGAGACCACGTCGTCGGGGACGAGGATGTCCGCACCGGGGGCGCGCCCCACGATGATGGGGCCGGCCACGTTGACCTTGAGGCCGCGCAGCGCCCGGGGCCCCTTCTCGACCACCAGGGTCCACATGCGGGCGGCCTTGTTGACCTGCCCCTTCACCAAGCCGATGCCCGTCCGCATCACGGCGAAGAGGAAGAGGTACAGCAGGGCAACCAGCAGGATGCGCCCTATGAGCAGCAGCATGTCGACCATGAGTCGCTAGCCCTCCTTGAACTCCAGGCGGGTGGTGCCGCACTCGATCACGTCCCCGTCGATGAGGATGTGCTGGGTGACGGGCTCGCCGTTGAGATAGGTGCCGTTGGTCGAGTCGCAGTCGCGCACCATCCACAGCTCACCGGTCCACAGCAGCTCTGCATGGCGGCGGCTCATGCCCGGGTCCGAGATGGTGATGTCGTTGGCGCTGCCGCGGCCCAGGGTCACGATCTTGCCCGCAAGCGGGTAGCGGCGGTCTGTCTCGTAGTCGTACAGGCACACGCGCGCCCCGGTGGGCGTGGTGGCGTGAGAGAAGAGCACGGTTGCCTCCGCGTCTGCGGGGTTGGCGTCCGGCTCCGGCTCCGGCTCGGGCTCTTCCTGCGGCTCTGGCGCAGCGGGTTGGGAGCCGGGGGCGTCCTCTGGGATGTAGTGGGCGGACTGCATGTCTGCGGGCAGGAAGGGGTCGAACTCCGCAGGGGCCTCGAAGGGGTCTTCGGCGGGCTCGTCTTCCGGAGCAGGGCTGGTGGCGTGGCGCAGCACCGGGTTGACGTCGATGCGGCTGTCCAGGCCGTAGTACTCCATCTCCTCCTGGCGCAGCTCCTCGATGATGGCGGGTGACACGTTCTCTGCGATGATGTCGAACTTGCCCTTGCGCAGGCCCTCGTCGACGATGAAGCGCACCAGCGGCGGGCAGTCGAAGACCAGGTTGTCCTGCGAGGCGCGCGAGCTGAGGTAGGTCTCGATCTCACCGGCGATGGAGGGGTAGTAGCCGCCCATGCGGCGGTCGTCCTCCGGACTCACCAACACGTTGTAGAGGGTGGGGGCGTACTCGTGGCCCACACCGATCATCTTCTCGCGCTGCATCTCCTTGGCAGCGCGCTTGGCCAGCTTGACGGGCTCGATGCCACCGCGGGCACCGCCTTCGATGACGTCTTCTGCCTTGTCTTCAAAGCGGGAGAACAGTCCCATCTCACTCCTCTTCCTTGTACCTGAACGGCGCGCCTGCAAAGCCGAGCACCAGCATGGCAAACCCGCACACCCCTATGGAAACGCACCAGGAGGTGGCGGGCACCGCCCAAGCCCCCGTGGACAGGTTGACCACGATGAGCTGGGCGGCAAAGAGCAGGGCGCAGCCCGCAACGATGCCAAAGATTGATAATACTCGGGATTCTGTCGAGCACAGGGCGGACACCAAAACTGCAACCAATATCCAACTTGCCCAGGTGATCCAGGTGGCAGGGTCTGCGAGCATGCCCTGCAGCGTGAGCGGGGCCTGGGCGTTGGCGCTGGCAAAGGCCAGGCCGCAGTGCAAGAGGCTGGTCTGGCCGGTGGTGCCGCTCAAGGCGAGCACGACGCCGCCCTGCATGAGGGCGGTTGCAGCCGCGGGCACGGGCCGCAGGGTGAAGCCCGCCAGCAGCGGCGCCAGCGGCGTAGCCCAGGCAAGCCCCAGGGGAGACGCGGCCAGCGCAGCGTTCGAGGCAGCGGTGTGCTCGCGCCCGGCAAGGCCCCACCACAGCGCGGCCAGCGCGACGATTGCGGCGCCCAACCACGCGGGCAGGGCGGGGTTGACGATGACGCCCGCGCCCAGAAAGGCGAGTGCGGCAAGGGCGCCGACACCGGGCATGACGGCCCCTGCCACCGCGGGCGCGAGCGCCAGCAGCATTGAGCCGCCGGTCGAGAGCACCCCCATGACCTCCAGGCCCAGGGCGGCCGTCCACCAGCAGAGGATCGCGCAGCAGACGCGGCCCGCCACCAGCCTGAAGCGCGGCGAAAGCCGGCTCCAGAGGTCGTCCTGGCGCAGGCGGGGCTCTTCCTCCTCCCCCGCCTCGTCGTCTTCCATCAGCGCGCGGAGGTGCTCGCGGCCCACAGCAGGGTCTCCCAGCAGGGGGATTAGCTCGTCGACCATCTCGAGCACGGTCTCAAAGCGCTCGCCAGGCTCTGGGTCCATGGCGCAGGCAAGCGCGTCGTCGAGCTCCGGCGGGGTGTCCTGGCGCAATCGCGAGACAGGGTCCGGCACCGTGCTCTGCATAAGCCGCAGGCTGCCGGCGATGTCGCGCGCGTTGTAGGGGTTGCGGCCGGTGAGCATCTCGTAGACCACCACGGCCAGGGCAAAGCCGTCTGTGCGCTGGTCGAGGTCGTCGCCGTTCATCTGCTCGGGCGGCATGTAGCCGATCGTCCCTCCGCTGGCGCTGCCAAAGCCCTGGCTGCAGCTGAGCTCGCTGATGCCGAAGTCCGTGACCTTCACAGTGCCCAAGCGGTCGATGAGTATGTTGTCCGGTTTGATGTCGAGGTGGAGCACGGCGTTCTCGTGCGCGAAGTCCAGGGCCTCCCCCACGGACTCGAGCACCGCGGCGACGATGTCGAGGTCCATCTCCCCGCGGTGGGTCGAGTCGATGAGCTTGGCGAGCGAGGGACCCTCGACGGCCTCCATGATGAGGAAGGCCTCTGCGCCGCTGGTCTCGAAGTCGATGACGCTCACGATGTTGGGGTGCTTGAGCATGGCGCCAGTGCGCGCCTCTGCAAGACCCGGGATGGTGCCGTCTGGGGAGCTTTCCGGGACAGGGATGCGCTTGATGGCGACCCGCCGCTGAATGCGGGTGTCCCAGCAAATCTGAACGGTGCCGCTGCCGCCGGAGCCTGCAGTGCCCAGGGGGCGGTAGCGGTCCAAAATGAGCGGACCTGGCACGATAGAGCCTCGTTTCATGTGCGTCTGAGCTGCGTTGCGCCCTGCGTGCGTGTATCTGCTGAAGTATACCAGCGCCGACGAGCACGTGCTCGAGGCAAGCGAGCCGACCCTCCCCGCTGCGACCTCGCCGCAACCTCCTACGACCTCGCCGCGACCTCCCGCTTGTGGTTGGTGTTTTTGCTCGCAAAACGGCCTTGTGGTTGGTCTTTCGCGCGGAAACACCAACCACAAGGCCCAAACCGAAGGCGAAACACCAACCACAAGAGCAAGGAGTCACAGAACGATGGCCTGGCCCAACGTCAGGGCGGCGCTAGGAGGGCAAGCCCATGCGGGTTGCTTCCTCGGCGCGAACCTTGTCGCGGAAGATCCAGCTCACAGCGATGTAGAGCACCATGCTGAGCGGGGCCACCACCAGGAAGGGCACGGCCACGACCTTGGTTGCGTAGAGCACGCAGCCGATCACGGTGACAACGGCCAGCACGCCCACGCCGCGCCAGTTGACGCTTTGCTCCGGCGCGTTGACGTCGATGCCCTGGAGACCGATGCCCATCTTGCCGCGCACGATGTAGTAGTCGGTGATCAGGAGCATGCACCACGAGCTGGTGAGGATGGAGCCGTAGCTCATGAAGGCGTTGACCTGGTCGAGGATGCCGCCGAGAATGAAGGCCAGGCCGATGGCGTTGGCGATGATGACGGCCACCACCCAGGGCACCTTGTGCCCGGTGAGGCTGTCGATGAGGTTGGAGACGGCATTGGCGCCGCCGATCGAGTTGGAGGTCTCGACCTTCATCTGCGAGAGGCAGATGATCGCCAGGCCGATGCCGCCGGCCGCCAGCACCAGCGAGACGCCGGGGTTGGTGATCGCCGCGTGCGCCGCTCCGGCGCCCTCGTAGCCCATGGCGGTGAAGTACTCGACGCTCTTGGAGAAGCCGTAGAAGGTGATCAGCGCGCCGAAGACGTAGGTGACGATGGCAAAGAGGCTGCCCACGCCGGCGATGGGCACGAGGTCGCGCTCCCTGCGGGCAAAGCGCGTGAAGTCCGCCGCGAACAGCGCCAGCAGGCCGCTGGTCATGATGGCGTAGTTGACGGAGTAGGCAAAGCCCTCGCCGGCGCCCACACCGGGGATGAGGATGCCGTGAGTGACGGCGTCTGCCATCTGGCCGTTGGCGGCGATGAGATAGACCACGTAGCCCATGACGCAGAACAGCGCCACCACGAAAACGGCATTCATGCGGGCGATGACCTTGGTCCCAAAGAGCGCCATGAAGACCCACACGCACGAGATGCCGATGAACAGACCCCAGCGCGCCGCCTCGCTCGTCCAGCCGGTGGCGAACAGTATCGCGTTGCCCAGCTGCACCGTGCCCACTGCCAGCACGCCCACGAGCACGAAGATCCAGATGAGCGATCCGGCTGCAGAGCCCTTCTTGCCGAAGATGTAGAAGCGGCTCACCACGTTGTTGGGCAGGCCCTCCCTGAAGCAGATCTTGCCCACCAGGTAGGTGAGCACGAACGAGAGCGCGAAGGTGATGGCAACGGCCAGGCCGCCGAGCTGGCAGCCGGCGTAGAAGGCGACGATGCCGCCGCCCATGAGCTTGGAGAGGCTCGAAACCACGCCCGAGAGGATCGCGGCGATGTCCGGCCAGGCCAGGCGCTTGTCTTGCGGCACGCGCTCGAACAGCGAGACCTGTTCGGTGGCAGAAGCTCTCTTGGCTCGCCCTGCTGCCTCGCCGCCGCCATCAGCTGCGCCCGCAGCGCCCCGCGCCGGGGGGACGTCGTGCGTTGAAGCCTTGACCTCCTGGGGCGCCTTGCCTGCCGCCCCCTGCTCCCTCTTGATGCCAGCCATGTTGGTCTCCCTCCTTGAGAAATGTGTTGGTGCGCCCTTGGGTCGGGGCCGTGGTCTGCGGTCGGGCTTGTCTGCCCGTTTCCTTCCCTGAAGGGCCCTGCGGTAGCGGGCCCCTCGGGAAAGGAGGCTGGGGAGCGCACGGAGGGATAGGGGGACGCGCTCCCCAGCACATGGCTGCAGTGCCGTTGAATGGCAGTGCGCACGCGGACTGAACGAGGAAAGGAAGAGGGTGAGTCCGCGCGAGGAGCCGCAGCTGAGCACGTGTGCGCATGCGCGACAGATGCGGCTCCTCGCGCGGGACGGGACGCGGCGCCGCCATGGGGCAGGCGCACCCCGTCTGCACCCGCCTGAGAGCGGCGGGGCGAGAGGCTGGGGACCGGCATCGCGGCCAGCCCCCAGCGTGGGAAGAAGGTGCTTAGACGATGCCCACCATGGCCATGATGATCATGACGACGAGGGCGCACATGCCAGCGCCGATGGAGATGGCGGCGATGTGCTTGTAGGAGTTGCCGTGGTTGAGGCCCATGGCGGCCAGCATGCCGAACATGGCGCCGGAGTTGGGCAGGGCGCCGCCGATGGTTGCGGCAGTGGCCATGATCTTGGCCAGGGCGGCGGGGTTGACGCCGGTTGCCAGGTAGGGGTCCAGGAAGTTGCCCGCGATGATGCCCACAGCGCCGGAGCCGGAGCCCATGATGCCGCCGAGCGCGGCAGCCATGGTGGCTGCGGAGACATAGGTGCCGCCGGGCATGTTGAAGATGGCCTCGTAGATCACGGTGAAGCCCACGGACGCGGCGGCCACGGTGCCGACGCCGACGGCGGCGGAGGTGAACAGGCAGGGGCCCAGTGCGTTCTTGGCGCCGTTGCCCAGGGCGTCGCGCACGGCGGTGAGGCTGCCGAGGTTGACCCAGAAGCAGATGATGCTCAGGACGATTGCGGCGACCATGCCGATGTAGACGACGTTGGGGATTGCCAGAGCGGAGCCGCCGATGATGATGGCGATGAGCGCGATCAGGGGCAGCAGGGACAGGCCCAGGTTGGGGAGCTTGCGGTCCTCGTCCTCGACGACGTCGTCCTCGACGCCTGCGGTCATGGCGTAGGTCTCGCCCTTGGCCTCAGCGCGCTTGAGGGCGAACTTGATGTAGAGGCAGCTCACGGCGATGGCGATGACGGAGCCCACGATGCCCATGACGGGGGCGGCGGTGAGCGTGACGCCGCAGCCGTTGGCGGCGTTGATCCAGGCCACGGCCGGCACGCCGGGGATCATGGCCATGGTGAACGAGCAGGCGCCCAGCGACCACGCGGCGCAGAACAGGTGCCAGGGGATGTTGGCTTCCTTGAACAGGGGGCGGGCCAGCGGGATCAGGGCGAACATGGCCACGAACATGGACACGCCCGCGTAGGTCAGGATGGCGCCCACGAGCGCGATGCCCAGCAGGATGAAGTAGGGGCCCTTCTTGCCGGCAACGCCCATGACGGCGTTGGCGATGGACTTGGCAGCGCCGGACTTGTCCATGAACTCGCCGATGATGGCGCCGCCCATGAAGATGAGCAGGTTCTTCTGGACGAAGCCGGCCATGCCGGTGACGTAGGACTTCTCTGCGCCGACCATCGAGGTCGCGAGGTCCATGCCGTTGGTGAGAATGATGATCGCTGCGGTGATCAGGGACGTGATGAGCACGTTCCAGCCCTTCATCGAGGCGATCACGAAGATGACGAGGCCGACGATGATGCCGAGAACGCCTATGACTTCCATCTTCACTCCTCCTTTTCAGATGGTTGACTGCGGGGCGCGTCGGCGCCCCTCTCTTTCCTTGCCTTGCTTTCTCCCCCGCGCAGCGCGTCCTCTCAAGCGCTGCGCGCGGGAGTTCCGCCGGGGCTCTTCCCAGGCCCCGGCGGCTGACTCGCCCGCCCGGGTGGGCGGGGTGATCACAGGTGGGACGGCAGGCCCTTAGGCCATGTCGTTGCGGGTCTCGCGCATGAGCTGGACGGTGCTGCCGTGCTTCATGCGCAGCTTGTTGCGGTGGATGGTGCCCTCGTCAAAGCCGTCGAGGCTCTCCTCGCTCTCGAAGACCGTGCCCAGGTCGCCGCGCTGCTGGTTGAGCCTGACGGCCTCGGCGGCGTCGTAGGGCAGGATGGGGTGCTTCTCGCGGGGGTTCCACACCAGGAAGTTGGGCGTGGTGACGGCAGGGTCCGGCATGCCGGCGCAGTAGCGGACGTCGCCGTACTTCTCCACCAGCTGGTCCATGGGCCCGAAGTCGAAGGCGCGCAGCGGGCAGGACTGGGTGCAGATGGGCTGCTTGCCCTCGGCCAGGCGGTCGACGCACATGGTGCACTTGCTCATCTTGGTGCCCGGCTCGTCGCTGGCGAAGCGCGGCGCGCCGTAGGGGCAGGCCTCGTAGCACTTGCGGCAGCCGTCGCACTTGTCCTGGTCCACCAGCACCGCGCCGAACTGCTCCTCCTTGTAGATGGCGCCGTTGGGGCAGGCGTGCATGCAGGCGGGGTCGTCGCAGTGCGCGCAGGGGAAGGCCAGCGAGTGCAGGCGGATGTTGGGGAAGGTCCCCTCCTCCCACTCGTAGACGGTCATCCACTTCTCGGCGCCCGGCTCGAGCGCGTTCCAGTCCTTGCAGGCGATGCTGCACGCCTGGCAGGCGTAGCAGCGGTTCATGTCGAACAGGAATCCACACTGGGTCATCGCTTACTCCTCCTCTCCGAGCGAGCGGCGGTAGTCCAGGGCCACCTTGGCCCCGCGCATGCCGCCGCGCTGGGACTCCAGGCCGAAGCCCTCCTCGTCGCCGTCCGCGACCTTCTCGACCTCGACCAGGCCCGCGATGATCAGCGCGCCCAGGATGTGGGGAAGGTGCCCGTCGTCGAGCAGGATGTTGGGCGTGCCGCGCAGGTCCTCGCCGAACTTGTTCATCTCGGCGGGGCGGCCGTCGGTCTGGAACCACGCGCCGTGGTGGACGGCGGCGGTGCCCGGGGTCATGCGGTTGGTGACGTAGGCGGTGAGCAGGACCTCGCCGCGGTCGCTGTAGACGCGGCACAGGTCGCCGTCCTTGATCCCGCGGGCCTGGGCGTCCACGCCGGAGATCCACACCGCGTGGCGGTAGCAGTCCTCGCGCAGCAGCGGGTTGTTGTCGTTGGAGGAGTGCTGGCGGTAGATGGAGACGGGGGACACCATGGACAGCGGGTACTTGGCCGCCTTGGGGTTGTAGAAGCCGTCGTTGGAGGCGCTGCCGATGTCGCCCTCAACGTAGCTGGGGCTCCACACGGGCATCGGGTCGATGTGACCGCGCCAACGGCTCTCGGTCATGTCGTGGGTCTTGACGTAGTTGGACGCGAACTCGATCTTGCCGCTGGGCGTGCCGAAGGGGCTCTCGCCGGCCTCGATCATGCTCTTGAAGGCGTAGTAGGGGGTGTCGATCTCCGTGCGCACCACGGGCATGGCGTTGAACTCCTCCCAGGTGGGGCGGTCCTCGTAGCCCAGGAACATCCAGTAGCCGGCGTCAGCCCACTCCTCGAAGGCCTCCCTGTAGACGGCCTCCTGGGCGTCGACCCAGTGCTCGGCGTCCACGTCGAGCATGCGGGGGTTGTAGCCGGCGGCCACGTCGTCTCCCAGGCGCTTGGCGATCTGCGTCCACACCCACTCCTTGGAGCGGACCTCGCCGGGGAACTCGGCGCCGCGCGCGCAGAAGGTGAAGTAGTTGCGCATGCCGTTGGGGCCGGAGACGAAGCGCTGGTGGCCGTACATGTACTCGTCCATGCCCTCGAACTGCCACACGGGCGCCGGCAGGATGATGTCGCAGAGCTCGGCGGTGGGCTGGTTGAGGTGCCACTGGAAGCCCCAGTTGAACTCGGTGTCGGCCATGCCCTGGAAGCGCTTGTTCACGTTGGAGTGGTTGTTGGCGTAGTTGTTCTCGAAGATGATCATCTGGATGTTGGGCAGCGGACTCTCGTTGGTGGGGCTGCCGATGCGGTGGCGGAACTCGCTCTCGCTCATGCGGCCCTCCCAGTAGTCCTTCTGGCAGGCCAGGATCTCTGTGAGGCAGTTGTTGTTGAAGAGCACGGGCGGCTTGTAGCCGTGGGTGTCGCGCTTCCAGTCGGCCGTGGGGGTGGTGATGCGGCCCGGGGTGGGCAGGCAGGCGCCGGTCTGGCAGCCGCCGGGGATGCACAGGTTGCCGGTCATGGCCTGCAGCAGCATGGACGCTGCGGCAGAGTAGTCGCCCATGTGGCGCTTGGCGCAGCTGTAGAAGTACTGCAGGTGCACCGGCTTGGTGGTGCCGTAGAGGCGGGCGAACTCGCGGATGGTCTCGGCAGGCACGGCGCAGATGGGGGCGGCCCACTCGGGGGTCTTCTTGATGCCGTCCTCGCCCTCGCCCATGCAGTAGGCGCGCCACTCCTCGAAGCCCTCGGGCTCGACCCACTGCTCCACGAACTCGTGGTCGATCAGGTCCTCCTCGTAGAGCACCTGGGCCACGGCGAGCATCATGGCCAGGTCCGTGCCGGGGCGGATGGGGATCCACTGGTCGGCCAGCAGCTCGGCGGACTGGGTGTAGCGCGGGTCGATGACGATGACCTTGACGCCGTACTCGTGGGCCAGCTGCATGTAGTAGGACGTGGGGCCGAACCAAGCCACCACGGGGTCCATGCCCCACATGACGATCAGCTTGGAGTTGAAGACGTCGGAGGCCTCGAAGCCGGGCAGGGCGTTGGAGAGGCCCTTGGCGGTCTTGGAGAGGTCGACGCCCAGGTGCAGCATCTCGCCTGCGGCGTGCCCGGAGGTGGAGTGCTCGCCCCACGCGCCGAAGCCCGCCTCCCACCACGGCGCCAGGGGGAAGCCGTTCTTCTCGAAGCTGGGGTACTGGGAGTGGAAGATACCGTAGGGCCCGTACTTCTCCTTGATCTCGACCATCTTCTCGGCGATGGTGTCGAGCGCCTCCTCCCAGCTGATCTGGACGAAGTGCCCGTTGCCGGCGCCCTTCTTGCCCACGCGCTTCATGGGGTGCAGCAGGCGGGTCTCGGCGTAGAGCTCCTTCTTCCAGGCGTGGCCCATGGCGCAGGGGCGCATCTGGACGTTGCCCTTCCAGATGTTCTCCCAGCCGCAGTCCTCTCGGCTGCTGTTGGCGTTGACGGAGTCATCGGGCTCGATGGCGATGACCTTGCCGTCCTTCTCGTGGACCTTGAGCACGCAGGCGGAGTCCCAGCACCCGTTGGCGGGGCAGGACGTGTAGAAGATGCGCTCGCCCTCGCGGCGCTCACGGCTTGCGTCGATGATGCCCTGTTTGTCCATCTTTCCTCCTCTTCTTCTCTCTCGTCTCAAGCAGACTCGCAAGGGGAGGCGATGGGTTGGGCTCTGGGCCGCTCTTGCCTTTCCTCCCCCTGTTCTCACGCTGAGGATGCACTGCGTGCAAGCGCCCCTGCCGCCCCGTTGGCGGTTTGGCTGTTTGCGTTGTTTGCAGGTTTGGAAAGCCTTTGCGACATGAAGGTTTTGTTTGCAGCCGCGGTAAGCAATTGCTTCGGGCAATCGGGTGACGCCTCTGGACACGGGCCTCGGCGCTGTTGTTTTATCTAATCTATCTATGCCTATGTGCACCATGACGGCAGAGAGGGCTCCCGTGGGGATGGGAGTGCCGGGCGCAGCGGGGCAAGCGGTGGTCAGCGGAACTGAGGAGGCCGATGATGCTGTTCGACGACGTGAAGGTGCTCATCGTGCTCTCCGAAGCCAAGAGCCTCTCCCAGGCAGCTGAGCAGCTCTACATGTCGCGCCCCGGCTTGTCCCAGAAGATCAATACCCTGGAAGCCAAGTTCGGCACCAAGCTCATCGAGCGCACATCAACTGGCATCAAGCTTACGCGCGCCGGGCAGCTGGCGACGGACTTCGCCCGCAACGTGGGCGAGCTTGAGCGCGGTATGGCGGCGCAGCTGGCCGCAATCGACGAGAGCTTTGGAGCCACGATGCATGTGGGCATGTCGATGAACGACGGCGTCGCCCTGCTGCCCAAACTGGTGGCGGGCTTTGTGGCCGATGGACACCCCGACGAGCGCGTGCACCTCGACGCCGGCTACGAGCCGGAGCTGGTGGAGAAGCTGCGCTGCGGCGAGCTCGCATTCGCCCTGCTCGAAAACCAGCCCCAGGAGCCAGGGCTCAACATCGAGGTGCTGGGCTACGAAAAGCTCATCTTCGTGGGTCCCAACAGGCCGCCGTACAGCAAGGTGATACACCCGCTGCCCATCGAGACCCTGCTCAAGTGGCCCATGATCATCTACGAGTGGGACTCGGGCCGCCACATGGTTGGCAACCGGCACTTCCGCGAGCGCTACGGCCTCAGCCTCAACGACCACAACATGATCGCCTGCTTCGACACGCACGAGGCCATGATGGAGGGCGTGAAGGCGGGCCTGGGCTGGGGCACAGTGCCCGAATGCGTCTACCGGCGCTACAAAGACGATCCCGGGGTTGTGCGCTTCAAGGTGAACACGCCGCCCATGTGGTACCCCGTCTC
>JBJEHM010000064.1:0-13774 GCA_051876075.1 Coriobacteriales bacterium | reverse complement strand
CAGGCGCTTGACCGCGCGCTGCGGCGGCACGCGGGCGCGCCACCACCCGCTGCCGCTCTCCCTACAGCAAGCGCTCGGCGGCAGACAGGCGCTTGGCGGCGCGCTCGCGCACGGGGTTGGGGCCGCCCTCGACGGGTGCCAGCGTGATCGCACCGCCGCAGCAGCTCTCCACGCAAGCGGGCTGCAGGCCCTGCCTCAGGCGATCGATGCACATGTCGCACTTGACCATCAGGCCGTCGCGGCCGAACTGCGGCGCGCCGAACTCGCAGGCCCAGCTGCAGTAGCGGCAGCCCAGGCAGCGGTTGTGGTCCACCAGCACCGCGCCGAACTCCGGGTCGCGGTAGATGGCGCGCGCCGGGCACACGTTGAGACAGGCGGCGTCCCCGCAGTGCATGCACGACATCGAGATGTACTGGATGGGCGTGGGCCCGTCCTCGCTCATCAGCTCCACCACCTGGCGACGGCGCGGGCCGCACGAGCCGGGTTCCTCCGTCACGTGCGGGCGCTCGTCGTGGGCGGACTTGCAGGCGACCTCGCAGGCAAAGCACTGCGCGCAGCGCTTCACGTCAAAGTGGAAACCGTACTGCATGGCTAGCTCCTCTCCCCTCGCACCGCGCTGCCGGCGTCGTCGATCTTGTCCACGCGGCCCAGGCACATGGTGTAGTTGGCCTGGCTGGAGATGGGGTCGAGCGCGTCGTCGATGCCCAGCTCGTTGTAGTTGGCGCTGGCCCAGCCGCCCGGCACGTACAGCCAGCCCGGCTTGATGACGGTGGTGGGCTCGGCCTTCACGCGGATGCTCCCGCGCGGGCTGCTCACCTCCACCAGCTCGCCCTTCTCGATGCCCAGCTCGCGCGCCCACACGCTGTTGAGCCACAGGTAGGGCTCAGGCTGCATCTCGCGCAGCCAGGGGATGGTGCGGCGCTGCTCGTGCACGTACATGGGACCGCTGCGGCCGGTGAACAGCACGCTGGGGTAGCGCTCCGCCAGCTGCGGCTGGGCGCGCGGGCTCTCGCTGGGCTCGGTCCAGCTGGGCAGCGCTGCAAAGCCGTTGGCCTCCAGCACCTCGCTCCAGATGTTCACCTTGCCGCCCGGCGCGCGGAAGCCCACCTTGCGGAACTTCTCGTACTCGATCTTTCCGAACACCACACCGTTGGGACTGGCCTCCAGCTGCTCGGCTGTGATGCCGCTGGGCTGCAGGTCGAGGTCGATGTAGTAGCGGATGTCCTCTGTGGGGAACTCGTCCTCAAAGCCCAGCGCGCGGCCCAGGCGGATCATGATCTGCGTGTCTGGCAGGGCCTCCCCCACCTCCACGCACTTCTGGCGGTAGGTGAGGATGGGCAGCCAAACGTCGCTCTTGAACCACTCCGGTTCTGTGCGCTCCAAGTAGCTGGCGGCCGGCAGCACCAGATCCGCCAGCTCGGCGGTCTCGCACAGGTAGGGGTCGATGACAGCGATGTAGTCGACCTTGGCCATGGCGGCGCGCGTCACGGCGGGCTGCGGCTGGGTCACCATGATGTTGGCGCCCTGGAAGACGGCCACCTTGGTCTTGCCTTCGTGCATGCAGCGGTAGACATCCGGCGTGGGCAGAAGCCCCTGCCCGTTGAAGAGCAGCGGCCAGCGGCATTCCGCGGGGTTGTAGGGCGGCACGTGGAACATCTTGACCGGGCCCTTGGGCTCAAAGCCGGGCACCACGCGGCTGATGAGGGTGAAGTCCGGGTTGCGGTCTGGGCTCTTGGGGGTGAAGACATCGCAGCCCTCGCGGTCCAGGTGGCCGGTGATGGCGCGAAGAATGCACAGCGCGCGCGTGGTCTGCGTGACGTTTACGCGCCCCTCAAGGCCGTGACCAGGCACGATGCCCGCGCGCGGCGTGGTAGCGTACTCCACCGCCAGCGCCTCGATCTGCGCCGCGGGCACGCCTGAGATGCCTTCCGCCCACTGCGGCGTGTAGGCGACGCCGTTCTCGTTGCCCCCGCGCAGGTGGGCGCTCAGGCGCTTGAGGCCGGGGTCGTTGGTGTAGGCGTCCACGAACTCGCCGTCCCACAGGCCGCGCTCGACGATGGTGTAGAGCATGGCGAGCATCAGGGCCAGGTCCGTGCCGGGCTCTGGCTGGAGCACCTGGTCTGCGGTGGCGCCCAGGTGGAAGACGAGCGGGTCGATGCATACGATCTTGGCGCCGCGGTCGCGCGCGTCGTAAATCTTGCGCAGGCTGGGCGCCACGGAAAACGCGGGCTGCTTGCCCCAGAAGATGAGGAGGTCGGCGTGCTCGTAGTCGCAGTGGCTGGGCATGCCGCCGTAAGTCATGCCCTCCATGATGGCGCGCGGCACAAAGCACTCGGACGCGCCCATGCCCACTTCCGTGCCCACGCAGTGGGCCAGGCGCTGGGTCATGTCGTAGGTGAAGCCCCAGCCGGGCGCTTGGCCGCGGATGAAGGCGACGGAATCCGGCCCGTGCTCGTCAACGGCCGCGCGGATCTTGCCGGCAAGCTCTGCCAGGGCGTCGTCCCAGCTCACACGCTCCCACTTGCCCTGACCGCGCTCGCCCACACGGCGCACGGGGTACAGCAGACGGCGCGGGTCGTGCGCTATCTGCGGGCCGGCCTGGCCCTTGGAGCAGATGGCGCCGCCGGTGCGCGGGTCTCCCGGCACGCCACTCACGCGGAGCACGCGCTTGCCCTCGACCTCGACGTTGATGGGGCAGCAGTTGTGACAGCCGCCGCAGACAGAGCGGATCACGCGCCGCTCGTCGCCGGTGAGCCGAGCGTCCCTTACGCGCCCAGCCCCCTCAGAAGCAGGTCCCCTCACAGTTCGCTCCCTTCCCTCGATAGGTAGCTATAGGGAACATGGTAGCAACTCTGCGCGCTGCCCATACAAAAGCCCGCCGCGATTTTCAGGCGCACGCTCAGAGTTGCCGAATGGCAGCCTGCGACAGCGGTGTTCACCGCCACTATCCAGCTGTGTTCTCGGTGGCACTCACGTTGTGATCTTGGTGGCACCCCAGCCGAGATCTCTGTGCCGCTCCAACGCTGGGGAACTTTGTGGTCAAAAACGGCGGATTGTGCGAGGAGCCGGTGCCCCAGATGGCCTCGTCGGGCGTGCGAGGAGCCGCTTGAGGGCTGCGCGACCCCTCCAGAGGGCTCCGAGACCCCGGATTCTGCCTCCAGCGGCCCCCTGCAGCCCTCGATCAGCCACCCCGCCTCGCACAATCCGACAAAAATGACCACAAAGTTCCCCAGCACTGGAGCGGGCTCCCGTTCGGGGGCTCGACAGCTCCCTTACTGGTTAGCCTCAAGTGTGGGGCCGCGCGGCGGCATTCGCTAGAAT
Source organism: Coriobacteriales bacterium (assembly GCA_051876075.1). Classification (GTDB taxonomy): domain Bacteria; phylum Actinomycetota; class Coriobacteriia; order Coriobacteriales; family QAMH01; genus W2P13-069. The sequence continues at coordinate 10,453 of JBJEHM010000064.1, read as the reverse complement.
GGAAGCGCTCATGACCCCGCCTTGAGAGGAGCCTCATGCACGCCAGAGAAGACACGCTCCACGTGCTGCTGGAACTGGGTGCCGCCATGCTCCTCAGCGGGGCGGAGGTCAACCGCGTGGAGCGCCGGCTCGAGGAGCTGGGCCGCGCCTACGGCGCCAGCAGCATGAGCGTCTTCGTCATCACCGCCAGCATGCTGGTGACCATGGAGTTCCCGGACGGCCAGCGGCTCACGGAATCGCAGCGCATCCTGGGCGCGGGCGTCACCGACTACCGCGCCATCGAGCGCCTTGACCGCCTGGCGCGCGAGTGCACGGCACAGCCTTGCTCGCCCCAGCAGCTCCAGCAGCGCATCGACGAGTGCCTGCAGCTGCCCGCAGACCAAGCAGGCTTCATCATCGGCAGCGTGCTGGCCGCGGCGGGCTTTGCCGTCTTCTTTGGCGGCGGCTGGCTGGAGGGCCTGGTGGCGGGCGTCTTTGCCCTGCTGGTGGTGCTCATGCAGCGCAAGTGGGGCAGCCTCGCCCCCAACCCCATCATCTTCAACCTGGTCTGCTCGCTGATCACCGGCCTAGCCATCTGCGGCGTGTCGCAGCTGCTGCCGGAGCTGCGCGTGGACAAGGTGCTCATCGGCGAGGTCATGCTGCTGATCCCCGGCATCGTCATGACCAACGCCATCCGCGACATGCTCGTGGGAGACACCATCGCCGGCGTCATGCGCTTTGTGGAGACCATGCTGTGGGCCGCCGGCCTGGCCGCCGGTTTCATGACCGCGCTGCTGCTCACGGGCGTCACCGCCGCAGTAGGCCCCGGCCTGCCCACAACGCCTGCGGGCCTGGCGCTGCAGACGGCCATGGCCTTTGTGGGCTCGCTGGGCTTTGCGATGATCTTCCACCTGCACCGCCGCTGGCTGTTCGCGGCGAGCATGGGCGGCATGCTCAGCTGGATGGTCTACCTGGGCATCACGGTGGGCCTGGGCGTTGACGACATCTTCCTGCCCACGCTGGTGGCAAGCGCCTTTGCCGCGCTCTACGCCGAGCTCTGCGCCCGCGCGCTCAAGGTGCCCTCGCTGCTCTTTGTGATCCCCGCCGTGGTGCCGCTCATCCCCGGCGCCGCGCTCTACTACACCATGAGCTTTGCCGCGGTGGCAGACTGGGCCACCTGCGGCACGTACGTCGTGCGCACCCTGTGGTTTGCCGCAGGAATCGCCGGCGGCATGTGCATCACCTGGGCGCTCGAGGCCACCCTGCGCCGCAGGGCTCAGAATGGCGCTTGAGAGCTTGAGGGGTTGGACTCCGTTCGGCGCTGACAGCGCATTTTTATCCGCAGATGAGTACAATGGTCACCAGTGCCCGCACCGCGGGAGGCTACTACGTTTGGAGTACCAATGCGCGATCATTCAAGCCACATCTCTGGCGACCGCCATCAGGTGGTGGACGCCCTCCTCGAAAGAACGCAGTTCCAGCGCCGCACGCAGACCCTTGAGGTCTCCGCGGCAAACGGCCGCGTTGCCGCCAAGGAGTACCGCTCGCTCAACATGCTGCCCAACACGCGCGCCAGCAACATGGACGCCGTGGCGGTGCGCTGGGACGACTTTGAGGACGGCGCGCCGGACACCTCCGCCTGGGTGCGCGGCGAGCAGTGGGAGTTCTGCAACACGGGCATCGCCATGCCGGAGGGCTATGACACCGCCATCCGCATCGAGGACGTGGAGGTGAGCGAGGACAACACCCGCCTCACCATCCTCAAGCAGCCCGAATGCCGCTTTGCCTCCACCACGCCCGCCGGCGCCACCCTGCGCGAAGGCGACCTGCTGGTGGCCCCCGGCGAGCTGCTGACCCCGGCGCTGCTGAGCGTGCTCAACATGGGCGGCTACACAGAAGTCGAGGTCGTCGCCAAACCGCGCGTGGGCTTCATCCCCACCGGCAACGAGCTCTGGCCCGCCGGGCAGCCGCTGCCCAAGGGCAAGAACGTCGAAAGCAACGCCACCATGATCTGCGCCAAGATCGCGGCCTGGGGCGGCGAGCCCGTGCGCTACGACATCGTGCCGGACAACCCCGAGCTGATCCTGGCCGCACTCAAGCGCGCCACAGAGGAGTGCGACATCGTCGCCATCAACGCCGGCAGCTCCAAGGGCAGCGACGACTACACCTGCGAGATCCTGGAGCGCGAGGGTGAGGTGCTCTTCCACGAGGTCAACCAGGGCCCCGGCCGCCACTGCAGCTTCTCTGTGCTCTACGGCAAGCCCGTTATCGGCATCTCCGGCCCGCCGTTTGGCGCTGAGTTCACCGCGGACTTCTTCATCAAGCCCTTCGTCGACGTCTACCTGGGGGCGGACACCTCCTACCCGCCCGTGGTCATGGCCCGCATGCTCGACAGCAACCCCCTGCAGCCGCGCCGCGTGACCGTCTGCAAGCGCGCCTTTGTGCGCCGCGACGAGAACGGCGGCTTTGTGGCCTGGCTGGCCGAGCAGGAGCACACGCCCGTGCTGCGCGAAGCAGACGACGCCAACGGCCTGATCTGCTTTGACCGCAACGGCTACGGCTACGAGGAAGGCGAGCTCTACCCCGTGGAGCTGCGCTGGCCCTACACCCTCCCACCGCTGCTCTAGACTGTGCGCACCGCACGCCCCTAGCGGCAGGCGATGTCGCGGGTGATGATCGTAAACGCCAGGGTGTGCTCGTTGACCAGCGGCTTGCTGCAGGTGAAGAACACCACGCCGCCGCGCGGGGCCAGCAGCTGCTCCACCACCTCGCCGGTCATGGGGCTCACCACTTCTCCCAGCACCTCGCCGCGGCTCACGATCTTGCAGGGCTCGGCCAGCCGCCTGAAGATCCCAGAGCGCGACGAGTGCACGGCAGTCAGGTCCTGCTCGCGCACATGCGAGGGCACACTGCCCCCGTGACAGGGGAAGTCGATGAGCCCCTTGGCGTTCATGAAGCGCAGGCACGCGCGCACGGCGACGTCGGCGCTTGCCTCGTCGATGTGGTCTGTGCTGGAGGTGTAGACGGAGTACGCGTCTGTGTCCCACAGCCTCCAGTTGTAGTTGAGCGTGGTGGTGTCAAAGGGCTCCGCCTGATAGGTCACCACGTAGGGCAGCCCAAAGAGGTCCGCCGCCTGGCCGCTGGGGCCCACCACGTCCATGTAGCGCACGTGCGGCATGAAGTCCCCCTGGCGGTAGAAGCTGGTGAACTGGATGCCCATCTCAAAGCCGCGCACGGCCTCGAACACGCCCGCGGCGATGCGCTGCGTGGTCTCTCCCTGGCTGTAACCCGGGAACATGCGGTTGATGTCTGTGTTGTCGCTGGGCCAGAAGCGCTTGCCCACGTTGAGCGAGCACTTGTTGACGGTGGGGATCACCAGGATGGTGTTCCCGGGAGAGAGATGGCCCTGTCGCTCGAGCTTGGCCAAGCGGTGCACCAGCTGGCTGGCGATGTAGGTCTGCTGGACCTCGTTGCCGCGCGTGGAGCCCACGATCGCCAGCGCACGCTTGCCCTGCCCAAACTGGTACCCGCGGATCACGCAGTCCTCCCTGTAGGGCATGTCCAGGGAGAAGACCTCAACCTCGCGCATGCTATTCCTCCTCCTGACAGCCCAGCGCCTGCCCTATCGCCCCGGCTGGCGTCTCCTCCAAGATGCGCGCCACAAGCGAGCCCGGATAGACCACGGGGTACTCGCGCAGCGTGAAGAGCAGGCCGTCAACCGGGCTGGCCAGCTCCTGCTTGATGCAGCCGGTGGTGCAATCCGCGATGACGCCCAGGGCGTCGCCCTTGTGCAGGTAGGCGCCATGGCACACGCTGGGCAGGAAGATCCCAGCGCTGTCCGCGTTGATGAAGCTCACCTTGCCGTCCGTGGAAACGATGGGCTCGCGCACCTGCGGCGCCTCTCCCTGCCAGATCCCCAGCTCGACCATGAGCCTGAAGATGCCGTCCACCAGCTGGTCGCCGTAGGCGGGCGTCACGCGCATGCCCACGCCCATCTCCACCACCAGAGTGGGCGTTCCCTTGGCGTTGAGGCTGAAGGCAAAGGTGTTCTCCAACACGGTGGCGGCTGCGTGCACCCAGACGAAGTCCACGTTGGCCAGCCGCGCCAGGGGCACCAGCTGCGCCGCCGTGAGCTCGTTGATGCGGATCTGCGGTATCTCTGTGAGGAAGATGTTGCTGGCGTGGATGTCCAGCACCAGCGCGCTGCCTGCGACGTCGTCCACCACGGCCTTGGCTATGTGCTCCACCAGGTCGCCGTCCTCGTTGCCGGGGAAGATGCGGTTCATATCCAGGTCGAACTGCGGCACGCTACGCTGTATGACGCTGATGCCCAGCGGGTTAACCGCGGGGTAGATGTCCACCACGCCGCTCAGCAACTCCGGCGCCTGCTGGATGCGGCGCGCCAGCTCAAAGGCCACGTACTGCCCCTCCAGCTCGTCGCCGTGGATGCCGGTCACCACACACAGGCGCTTGGCGTTTGCCGCAGCCCCTCCCTTCGGCTCCAGGTGGTTCTTCCAGATGTGCAGGGTCTCGTCCACGTAGAGCTCTGCGGACGCTGCCTCCTTCCTCATCGCTCCACCTCCTCCATCTGCGCAAAGACTGTCTGCGCCTGTTCTGTGAAGCCCTGGAAGGTCGCGCGCTCGATGGGGCAGTCCTGCCAGTCACGCCCGGTGGCCAGCGCCAGATAGGTCTCGTCTGTCATGCAGCCGCGCGTGGGGTCAAAGCCCACCCACACTCCGCCGATGTGCGCCTCTGCCCACGCGTGGGTGGCGCCCTCCCCCACCGTGAGGCCGCTCACGTAGCGCGCGGGGATGCCCAGCTCGCGGAAGAAGGCCACCAGGATGTGCGCGAAGTCCTGGCACACGCCCTTGCGCTGGGCAAAGGCCTCCTGAGCTGTGGTGCGCACGGTTGTGCTGCCCGGCGCGTACTCCATCTCCTGCCCCAGGCGCTGCATGAGGTGCTGGCAGGTGAAGAGCATGCTGGGTTGGGCGCCGCGGCTGTGGGTGATGCGGTAGCGCGTGCTCTCGGACGCAGCCTGAGCCAGGAACTCCAACATCTCCTCGCTCACCTGCGTCAGCGGCGAGCTGTAGCGGAAGAGCGGGTGTGCCGCGCAGGGCTTGCATGCGCTCAGGTCGATGCACGCCGTGCCGTGCACCTCGTAGGAGAAGCTGCTGTGGGGCTCGCGTATGCAGCCCACGGCCAGCGGGTTGCCAAAGCCGTCCACCTGCATGTCGAAGGGCACGTCCGGCTGCAGCTCCATGGAGCAGCGCACGCGCTGGCGCGGGGTGGAGGGCGGCATGCAGCGCAGGACGAAGTCGTGCTGCTCCACCGGCTCCTCAAAGGCCAGCTCTGTCTTGAATGAAAAGTCGAATGTTCTCACGTGTTACCTCGTTTGTTGGTAAACATTGTCGTGCAGTCGATGGAGCGCCCCTTCCCCGCCCGTCACATGGCACGGGGCCAGAGCCGCTGTCCGGGAATGCGCGTTAGGCGGTGTTTAGTGGCCAGAAAGTGGGGTTTGGCGGTGTTTGTAAAAGTATGAACACCGCCAAACTGCCATTCTTGGACAGAAAACGCCGCCTAACCCCCTGTTTTGGACAGCAGGCCCTCGCCACCGCCCGCCGCTAGGCATCCGGGAAGAGGCTCTCGATGCAAGCCAGCAGGATCTGGCGGTTGTCGCGGGTGTAGGGGCAGGGCACCAGGTCGAAGAGCAGCTGCAGCTGGCGGCCGTCGCGCGGGATCTTGGAGCGGCGCAGGCGCGAGAACAGGCGGTCGAAGTGCACCGGCAGCTCGTGCGTCTTGTAGTCCAGGCGCAGGCTCATGTCGATGTGCTCCACGCTCATGCCGATCTTGATGTCCATGCGGCTGTTCTCGTCTTGGACAAAGTCGTCCACGCAGCCCTTGAAGGCCATGAGGTAGTCCTGCACGGTCTGCAGGTCGAGCATGGGGGCCATGCTCACAGACGCGCCGTCCATCACGTTCTTGGCCAGCTGTATGTAGCTCAGCGTCATGGAGCCCACGGTCTCCCTCAGCACCACGGCGTTGTCGAAGGCCATGTTGAGCGCAGACGCCGCGGAGTCCGGGTTCTGCGCATCGAAGAGATAGCTCCTCAGGAAGGACTCGGTGCTCTCGTAGTCCGCGGGGATGTTGAGCTTGGCGCAGTACGCCGCGTAGTCGAAGGCCGGCCCGTCGATGGAGATGTCGTAGGCCTCCTCCATGAGCTCGATGGCGATGTAGGCGCGCTCAACATAGCGCCCCAGCCAGTACAGGCGGTTGGTCTTGCTCAGCGTGAAAGTACCCATGTGTCCTTGAAGCCCCCTCCCTGGGACGAGTTGACGATAGAGTTGCCCTCTTCGCGGGCGTAGCGGGTGAGGCCGCTGGGCCACACCATGGTCTTGGAGCCCGTGAGCACGAAGGCGCGCAGGTCGGCCTTGCGCATCACGCGCTCACCGGCCATGCAGGTCTCCAGCTCCTCGAAGTCGATGACCTCCTGGGTGATCCAGCGGCGCGGATTGGCCTTGATCTTGTCGGCCATCGCGGCAAGCTCCTCCTCGCCCAGCTGGTTGCCGAACACCACCCCGTAGCCGCCGGCCTCTGCCGTGTCCTTGATGACCAGGCTGTCCAGGTGCTCCAGGGTGTAGGCCAGATCTTCCTCGTAGAAGGGCAGGTAGGTGGGGGCGTTCTTGAGGATCGGCTGCTCGCCCAAGTAGTACTCGATCATCTTGGGGACGAAGTAGTAGATGCCCTTGTCGTCTGCGATGCCGTTGCCGGGCGCGTTGATGACAGCCACGTTGCCCGCGCGGTAGGCGGCCATGAGGTTGGGGATGCCGATGACGCTTTCCGGCAGGAAGCAGTTGGGGTCGAGATACTCGTCGGAGATGCGGCGGTAGAGCGCGCCCACCTGCACGTCGCCTTCGTAGCTGCGGTAGTAGAGGCGCTCGTTGGCGACGAAGAGCTCGCTGGTGTCTGCCAGCACGGCGCCCGTCTGCTCGGCCAGGTAGCTGTGCTCGAAGTACGCGGCGTTGTAGCGGCCCGGCGTGAAGACCACGTTGATGCCCCCGCGGTTGACGTGGTCGAAGACCTTGTTCAGCAGCTGGCCGTAGTTGCGGTTGTCCACGATGGCGTTGTCGCGGAAGGTCCCCGGGCTGCAGCGGCGCGTGATGCCGCGCGCGATCAGCGGGTAGCTGGCGCCGGAGGGGATGCGGAGGTTGTCCTCGAGCACGTACCAGGTGCCGTCACGCCCGAGCACGAGGTCGATGCCGGAGATGTGCGAGTACACGCCCTTGGGCGGCACGATGCCATCGCATTGCGGCAGGTAGCCCGGGCAGCTGAAGATGAAGTCCTCCGGAATAACGCCGTCGCTCACGATCTGGCGGGCGCCGTAGATGTCGAGCAGGAAGGCGTTGAGGGCGTCGACGCGCTGCGCCAGGCCCTTTTCCAGGAACTGCCAGTCGCTGTGTGGGATGACGCGCGCCACCGCGTCAAAGGGGAACAGGCGCTCGTGGAACTCGTTGTTCTTGTAGATACCGAACTTCACCCCGTAGCGGGCGAGCTCGTCGTTGATGCGAGCGGTGTGGGAAACCAGCTTGTCCAATTGAATCGCCTCCTCGCTGCGTGTTGGCTGAGCCGGGTGCGTGAGCTTGCAGGGCGGGCCGCCGGCGAGGCTTGCGGGCCCGCCGCCAGTGAGCTTGCCACTCAGTTAACGCTACCAGCGTTTCCGCAGCGTAAACGCCATGTTGCATGCGTGTTGCGAGGAGCAGAGAGTTGGAATGAGAGGGCGAGGAATTCCTAGCGTGTCAGATTGGCGGCAGGCGCACGCAGCCGCGTGGCCAGGAGTTCCTGGCGCGGCGGAAAGCGCCGATCCCCGCCTGGGCGCGAGGCCAGGAGTTCCTGGCGGCATGAATCGGCGCGGAAAGAGCACAGACGCGTGGCCAGGAGTTCCTGGCGGCATGCGAGCGGGCGGCGGTCAGGCCCAGATGCTGGCGTCTTCTTCGCTCCAAGCCATGGCACACAGGGCGCTGCACATGCGGGCATCGCGCACGATGAAGTCGATGCGCGGCTGCATGCCCTTGGAGATGAGCGCCGCCTTGCTCCCCACAACGGTCACCTGGATGTTCTTGAACGGCAGGCCCTTGGCAGAGCTGAGCTGGTAGACGGGCTCGCCGCTTTCCAACAGCCGGGCCTTCTCCTGCTCGAAGGCCCCGCGGCGGTCCTCCAGGAAGGTCTCTACCAGCGGTTTTGACGCCTTGAGCAGGGCTTGCGCCTGCGCAGCCACCGCGTCGACCTCCTGCCGCTTGCTGGTGAGGGTGAGCAGCCCCGAGCCCATGTTGCCCGTAGCGCACCTGCCTACGAGCGCCGCTTCCTCGGACGAGTAGAGCATGTGCTGGAAGGGCGACGCCCCCGTCTCCAGGCAATGCGAGGAGACTTGGCCCGTCATGTAGAGCGGGATCCAGCCCTGCAGGCCGGCGATGAGCTCGCTCAGCGGGCGGTTCACCGTGTGCACGGCCTCGATGCGCACCCCGCGCTTGAGGACGGCCGCCATGCCGAAGAGGAAGCTCTTGGTGAACTGGGCGTCTTCGGCCAGCTCGTCCATGTCCATGTTGCAAAACATGGTGAAGGTCTTGGAGCCCTTGTTGGTGGCGACGGCCTTGAGGAAGTCGATCTCTGCCTTCATGCGGCCCTGGGCGCCGCAGTAGTTCTTGGAGCTGGCGATGGTGAAGGGCGCGGTGGGCACCTTGAGGGTGTCGTAGCCGATGCTCTTGACGTAGTCGTCGAGGTTGAAGTCGTCGATACTGCTGAGGAGCTCGCCGACCTGCTCGCAGGGCGGGGCGGCGGGGCTGAGGAGCCAGGCAACCAGCTGCTCTGCGAGTTCCGCAGCGCTGGGAGCGGGAGCAGGGGCGCCCTCCGTGCGCGCAGCATACTCTGCTGCGGCGCCTTCGGCAGCAGGGGCGAGGCCCTCCCGTGTGGCGGGCGGCTCTGTGACAGGGGCGCCTTCAGCGGTGGGATCGGCGCCCTCCCCTGCCTTCTCTTCGACCCCAACGAGCTTCGCGAGCCTGACGAGCTCCTCCGCCGTGCAGCAGCGCGAGACAGCGAGCTGGGCCAACGCATTCGCAAAGGCAACCGGCTCGGAAGGGCGGCGCTTGCCAGAACGGATGCGGCTCAGGGTCGAGGCATCATAGCTCAGCTTGCCGGCGAGCTCTGCCAAGCTGGCCCCCATCCAGGCAACGAGCTCGTCGAAGTGCTCCGCGTTGAGCTCCCTCACCGCCTCGAGGCTCTCCTCGAGCGCCTGGTTGAGCTGCTTGGAGATATCGCTTGCATAAAGGGGCCCAGCGCCGTTTTGCTCTGCCAGCTGCGCCAGCGCCGCCGCCAGCTGGTCGATGTGCTCGCCGTGCAGCTTGGGCCTGCGCTTGCCGGAGCGATAGCGGCTGATGGTGGGCTGGGAGACACCGCTGGCCTCCGAGAGCTGGGTCAGGTTGCACTGCGCGCGCCTCATCAGCGCGTTAAGCTGCGTCGAAAACTCCAAAGCGCTCTCCTTCCACTGCCCCACGCCCTCACAGAGCCAGGCTGCGGTGATCTTTCCGACTTGCCCCGCAGGCAACACGAATACTTGGCCCCAGAGTATAACCCCCGCACAAGCAGGGAACGCCTAGCCTCACGTTCTGGCAAGGAAGAACCGCCAACACGAGGCAGGGAACGCCTGGCCTGGTGCTCTAGGGCGGCGGGAGCAGAGAGCTGAGGCAGGGCGTTCCTAGCCTCGCATTCTGGAGCGGAAGGGCCCACGGCGCGAGGCAGGGAACGCCTGGCCTCCTTGGTCATTCTTCAGCTGCAGGCTCACCGTCGTACGGCGGAGTGCTAAAGCGCAAACTGTGCGTTTGACCTGCGGTTATGTGTCCTTCTGTGTCCTTTTGTGTATGCTTTGGATACTTCATGAGAAGAAAGGAACCCGTCATGGAGGAGAAGTACAGGGAGTTCATCGACGCTCTGCCTGCCGAGCTGCAGGAGCAGCTGAGGGCGGCTGCCACCCAGGAAGAGGCCATGGCCATCCTCAACGCCAACGCCATCCCCCTGCCGGACGAGGCCCTCGAGGCCGTGGCCGGCGGCTGGTCAGACTGGGGCATGTAACAAGGAGGCGGCCATGGCGGAACACGGCTCTTCGGCTGTGCCGAGCTATTACAGGGGCTCTGTGTACGGGGCGGTGCGCCAGACGGCAGAGCGCTACCCGCAGCACACGGCGCTCAACTTCCTCGGGCGAAAGTTCAGCTACACAGCCCTGTTGGAGCACATTGGCTGGTTTGCCGCGTCACTTGAGGAGGCAGGCGTGCAAAAAGGCGACGTCGTGGCGGTCATGCTGCCCAACTGCCCCCAGGCCGCCGTGGCCTTCTACGCCGCCAACAAGATCGGCGCCATCGCCAGCATGATTCACCCGCTCCTCTCCGCCGCAGAGCTGCAGCACGCGCTCGAGCTGACAGACGCCAAG
>JBJEHM010000063.1:36059-53189 GCA_051876075.1 Coriobacteriales bacterium | reverse complement strand
CGCCGACTACTGGATCATCGGCTAACAGCGCCTGTGGGATGCCGGGCTGCAGGGCTCCCGGCCAAACTCGGCACCCCCAGGTTGTATAATTCCTCCTCACGCAGCAAACAAAGGAGCCCCCAACATGACCCGCAAGCCCACCTACGCCTATCTCGGCCCCGCCGGCACCTGGACCGACCAAGCCGTCCGCAGCTTTGTGGAAAGCGGGCAGCTCGAGCCCGATTACGAGGAGCTCCCCTGCGAGAACATGGGCGATGTCTTCGAGGCCGTCGACCGCGGCCAGGCAGACTACGGCGTGGTCCCCATCGAGAACTCCCTCGAAGGCCCTGTCACCACCACGCTCGACGCCTTCGCCTTCACGTCCCGCGCAGAGATCCTGGGCGAGTGCGTGCTCGACATCCACCAGGCCCTCATCCTCGCCCCCGGCGGCACGCTCGACGACGTCACCACCATCGCCAGCCATCCCCAGGGCGTGGGCCAGTGCCGCCGCTGGCTGCGCAAGCACCTCCCAGACGCCCAGGTGAGGGTTGCCAGCTCCACGGCAGCCGCTGCAGAGATGGCTGCGGCTGACAAGAGCGTGGCCGCCATCGCCAACCCGCTCGCCGCCCAGCTCAGCGGCGGTGTCGTCTATGAAGAGGCCATCGAGGACCATCTCTCCAGCCAGACCCGCTTCGTCCTCATCGGCAACGGCACTCCGGCCAAGGAAGGCCCCGGCAAGACCACCCTGGCGCTCTTCCTCAAGGCAGACCGTGCAGGCGAGCTCAACATGATCCTCTCCGAGTTTGCCTACGCGGGGGTGAACATGACGCTCATCCAGAGCCGCCCGACCAAGCGCGAGCTGGGTGACTACATGTTCTTCGTGGAGATCGAGGGCTATGCAGACGACGCAAACGTGCGCGTTGCGCTCGACTGCCTGCGCCTCAAGCTGCGCCAGGTCAAGGTCATCGGCAGCTACCCGCGCGCCTAGCGGCCCGGGCCGGCGTCTGGGGTTACACCGTGCCTTCACAACTCTCTCATCGTCTTTGTCTATAATCTCAACACTATGCTGATTACCTGGTGGCATTACCTCATCGTCTTTGCCGTGGCCTTTGTCGTCACGGCTGCAGCGGTCCCCGCCGTGAGGGCCTTTGCCATCTCCCACGGCATCGTCGACCAGCCCAGCGCCCGCCGCGTGAACAAGGAGCCCATCCCGCGCATGGGCGGCGTGGCCATGTACCTGGGCCTGCTCGCCGCCTTGCTCGTGGAGTACGCAGGAGAGCTGGTGGGCTTTTGGCCGGGTCCGTTTTCCCTGGTCATGGGCTCGGGCGTCAACATGGTGGGTGTCACAGCGGGTCTCACCATCGTTGTCGCCGTGGGTGTCGTCGACGACGTCCAGTCCCTGCGCCCCGGGGTGAAGTTCCTCGGCCAGATCATCGCCGCCATCGTCATCGCCTGCTCGGGTGTGCTCATGTCCGGCTTCAAGGTGCCGCTCTCTGACGGTCACGTGGTCTTGGGCTGGCTCTCGTACCCCATCACCGTCATCTACCTGGTTGCCTTTGCCAACATCATCAACCTCATAGACGGCCTCGACGGCCTTGCTGCGGGTATCACGGGCATCAGCGCCATGGGTCTGTTCGCCCTCACCATGACGCTCACGCGCAACGACGCCTCGCTCGTGGCGCTGGCGCTCATCGCCGTGTGCGTTGCCTTCCTGTTCTACAACTTCCACCCGGCGAGCATCTTCATGGGGGACTCCGGCTCGCTGCTGCTGGGCATGACCCTGGGCGCCATCAGCCTCATGGGCGCCACCCGCTTCTCCAGCATCACCGCCCTGGCCGTGCCCATCCTCATCGCCGGCGTCCCTGTCATCGACACCGCCAGCGCCATCATCAGGCGCCTCCTCAACCACCAGCCCATACAGCAGGCAGACCGCGGGCACGTGCACCACCGCCTGCTCGACCAGGGGTTCTCCCAGCGCAAGTCCGTGCTCATCATCTACGCGTGGACCGCTGTGCTCACCTTGGGCGGTTACTTCGTGTGGAACTGGGGCGGTCTTGCCAAGTACACGGTGCTCTTCGTGCTCCTGGCGGCCTCTGCCTTCATCGTCTTCAAGCTGCAGCTGCTGGGCCCCGTGCTCGAGCACCACTACTTCCCGGACATCTTCCGCCATCCGCGCGCCAAGGCCGCCAAAGCCCAGCAGGCCCCCGAGGCACCTCCTGCTGCCGACCCCCTGGCAGTCGATGACGACGACATCCTCGCCTCTGCCATCGCAAACGCTCAGGTGGGCGAGCTGAAGTGCGAGCTCGGCGGGGAGCACCCAGACGCGCTCGGCGTTCTCGAGGACCGCGATGACCGCTAGCGCCGGTCTGCCCAGCATCCGCGAGCAGCTGAGGAGCGTGCCCGAGGAACCGGGCTGCTACCTGTGGAAGAACGCCGCCGGCGACGTGCTCTACGTGGGCAAGGCGGTCAACCTGCGCGCCCGCATGAGCCAGTACGTGCTCGGCCAGGACGAGCGCGAGAAGATCCCCCTGATGATGGGGCAGGTGGCTTCCTTCGACTACGTGGTCGTAGCCAACGAGACAGAGTCCCTTGTTCTCGAGAAGAACCTCATCCAGCAGTACCACCCGCCCTTCAACGTGGATTACCGCGACGACAAGAGCTACCCCTTCATCGCGCTCACCAAGGGCGACGTCTACCCTGCCATCAAGCTCACGCGCGAGAAGCACCGCCCGGACACACGCTACTTCGGGCCCTACACAGACAGCCGCGCGGCGCGCGAGACCATCGAGGCGCTGCGCCGTGTGCTGCCCATCTGCCAGGCCACCTGCGCCGAGCACAAGGCCCTGTGCCGCAAGCTCAAGGCGGGACGGCAGCCCAGCCCGGACGACAAGGCTTGCTTCGAGTACCACATCGGCAAGGGGACGGGCCCCTGCTGCGCGGCCATCAGCCCGCAGGACTACGCACCGCTGGTGGGGAAGGTGGAGCGCTTCCTCTCGGGACACCGCGAGGAGTTCTGCCGCGAGCTCGAAGAGGAAATGCGCGCCGCCGCCGCCGAGCTCGACTTCGAGCGTGCTGCCCGCGTACGCGACCGCCTTGAAGCCGTGAATGCCCTGCAGGAGCGCCAGAAGGCCGTGCTCAGCCGCCCGCTCTCTATGGACGTGGTGGGCTTCTACCGCGAGGAGACCATATCGGCTGCCCACGTGTTCGTGGTGCGCGAGGGGCGCATCATCATCAGCAACGACTTCATCTTGGACAAGGGGCTCAACGTGGCCGACGAGGAGCTGGCTGTGCAGTTCCTTACCCGCCACTACCATGGCACGGAGTCGGTGCCCCATGAGGTGGTGCTTGCCGAGCAGCTCGACGAAGAGGACGAGGCAGGCATCGAGGCCTGGCTCACCCGCCGCCTTGGCAGCAAGCACGGGGCCCAAGTGCGCTTGACGGTGCCCCAGCGCGGCGAGAAGCACCAGCTGCTGGAGATGGCCCAGGTCAACGCCAAGCACGCGCTCATGCGCCACAAAGTGCGCACCCGCTACGATGAGGAGCGCATCGACCTGGCTCTGCTGCAGCTGGAAAGCGCGCTGGCCCTGCCCGCCCCGCCCATGCGCATCGAGTGCTTTGACATCTCCACACTGCACGGCAACTACAGCGTGGCGAGCATGGTGGTCTTCACTGCCGGCAAGCCCGACAAGAGCCAGTACCGCCGCTTCAAGATCCGCCAAGACTTTGGCGAGGCAAACGACTTCGAGAGCATGAAGGAGGTGCTCGGCCGCCGCTACAGCCCCCAGCGCATGGAGGACGAGCGCTTTGGCAGCAAGCCCGACCTGCTAGTGGTCGATGGCGGCAAGCCGCAGCTCACGGCGGCGCTCGAGCAGCTGGAGAACCTGGGCCTCGCCGACATCCCCGTGTGCGGCTTGGCCAAGCGCGACGAGGAGCTCTTTGTTCCCTGGAGCGAGGAGGGGCCGGTCATCCTGCCCAGCGGCAGCCCCAGCCTCTACCTGATCAAGCACGTGCGCGACGAGAGCCACCGCTTTGCCATCACCTTCCACCGCGAGCTGCGCGACAAGGGCATGGTCGCCTCCGTGCTCGACGAGGTGCCCGGCTTGGGACCCAAGCGCAAGAAGCTGCTGCTCAAGCACTTTGGCAGCGTAAAGCGCATGCGCGAGGCCAGCTTGGAGGACATCGCCTCCGTCCCCGGCATCCCCCGCCAGGTCGCCGAGGACGTCCACGCCCTCCTCGCCGAGCCCCTGTAGGGTGTCGTAGAGCTGGGCGCTGCCCCGCCCCGTCTGTACTCCCATTGCCTTGGCCCATCTTGCTGTGCTCAACATCTGCCCTTGCACAGCTGCCGAGGATCCCACCTCAGGCTGCGCAGCCGAAAAACGCCGATTGGCGGGTTGAGAGGGGAGGAATTGCCGAAAAACGCCGATTGGCGGGTTGAAAACAGCGCGCCGAAAGCCTGCCGCTCCGGAGCCCGCGTCCGAGCCTCTATCAAAACAGCAGGTCAGAGCCCTGGCCCTGTTTTTTGAGCTCGAGTGACTCACCCCCAAAGCCCATCAAATTCCCCGATTTCAACCCGCCAAACGTCGTTTTTCGGAAAAACGGCCCTTCCCAACCCGCCAACCGCAGTTTTTCGGCCAAACCGTTCCCCCTGACCTGCCACTCGTAGTTATTCGGCAGCTCTGAACCATTGCGCGCTCCCGTCACCCTAGACTGAGGCAAAGCTTCAAAGCTCCTGGAGGAATGAATGGACGACAAGGCCCGCATCGCGCAACTCGAAGACCGGCTTTACCGCTTGGAAAAGCGAGTCTCTGAGTTAGAGGCCGTGCTTGCGCAGTCTCAAGCTCGCCCCACTGCAGCTGCCGTGGCCCCATCCGAGCCTTGCGTGCGCCGCGAGCAGCCTGCGTTGACCGTCGCGCTCGCATCGGCAGACAGCCATCCCCGCGGGTTCCCCACAGAAGGGGAGCTAACCGCATTCCCCCGCTTGAACGCAGAGGAGCGACTCCAGCTGTTCATGGAGCTCTTTGGACACAGGAGGGATTTCTTCGCCCTGCGCTGGGAGAGCAAGACGGGGAGCGTGGGCTACTCGCCCAAGTGCGCCAACAGATTTCGCCGCGGGGTATGCAACCTCGCAGCAGGCTGTTCGAACTGCCCGCATCGTGTGCTCGAACCGCTGACCGTGGAGTACCTGGAGAAGCACCTCGACACCAAGCACCCCAGTCCGGGCAACACCGTGGGCGTCTACCCTCTTGATGCTTGTGAGCGGACATCGTTTCTGGCAATCGACCTCGATCACAAGGAGTGGCAGCCTGCCGCGCAGGCGCTGGTCGCCTCATTTTCAGAGTTGGGAGTGGCAGCATACTGTGAGCGCTCCCGCTCGGGGGACGGGGCGCACATCTGGGTGTTCTTCAGCGAAACCGTGCCCGCGAAGAAGGCACGTGACCTCGGTTCTCTGGCTGTGACCCTTGCGATGGAGAAGACGGGGGCAGTCACCTTTTCCTGCTATGACAGGATGTTTCCCTGCCAAGATACCCTGCTGGAGAAGGGCTTTGGAAACTGCATTGCACTCCCGCTGCAGGCGGGGCCGCGTATGGCAGGATGCAGCGTTTTCGTAGATGTGGGCCTGTCCCCCTATCACGATCAATGGTCGTTGTTACAGCACGCTGCGGCCAACAGGTTCTCGCCTTTCGAGCTTGCGGCCGTTCTCGAAGCGCATGCGCAAGAGGGCTTTTTGGGGATGACGACGTCAATGGGTTCGGGCAATGTCGAGCTTGACGAGCAGAAGCCTTGGGCAAGACTTGGAAAGCCCTCCCTCGAGCCGAGGGACTTCCCAGAGGCGGTACGTATTACGAGAGCAAACAAGCTCTATGTTTCCAACGAGGGCCTAAGTCAGAGGGCGGTGCTCGCGATCACCCGTCTGGCGACGTTCTCGAATCCCGAATACTACAAAAGGCAGGCGCTTCGAAAGAGCGTCTACAAGGTCCCGCGGGTGATCACATGCGCGAGCTCCCAGGGCGACTGGGTTGCTATCCCCAGGGGCTGCGAGGAAGAGCTGCTCAAGCTCATCGAAGGCGCGGACGCGTCAGCCCAGATTATCGATGAGACTGACCACGGCAAGCGTGTCAAGGTCTCCTTCGCCGGCGAGCTCCGTCCTGATCAGCTGCCTGCCGCCGAGGCGATGCTCGCTCACGAAAACGGTGCGCTCTGGGCTGCAACAGCCTTTGGGAAAACCGTTGTGGCTGCCTACCTCATTGCAAAGCTCGGAGTGAGCACGGCAATCCTCGTCCACAACACAACCTTGGTTCAGCAATGGCAGGAGCGCCTGCACGAGTTCCTCAATATCGATGAGCCGCTTCCCGAAGTCAGGTCTGGCAGAGGGCGCAAGAAGAAGTACACCCCGGTGGGCGTGAGAGCAGGTGGGAAGGACACCCGCACCGGCAACGTCGACATCTTCACCTACCAGGCCATCTTTGCAAGCCAGGACCCAGAGGAGATGCTCAAGGGCTACGGCATGTTGATCGTCGACGAGTTCCACCATAGCGCTGCCGTGAAGTACGAGAGTGTCATCACCGCTTCTAAGGCCAGCAGGATCTACGGAGTCAGCGCTACCCCGGTGAGAGGTGACGGCCATCACCCTATCTCGTTCATGTTGTGCGGGCCCCTGCGCTTCAAACGCAGCGCTAAGGAACAGGCAGCGCATCATAGCTTCGACCATGTTGTGATACCCCGCTTCACGGGATTCAAGCGCCCCTTGGGCCCCGATGGGGAGGAATGGGGGTATGCCAAGCTCCTGGACGCCCTGGCTCAGGATACTGTCCGCTCAAAGCTTATTGTGGGCGATGCGCTCTCTGCTTGGAAAGGAGGACGCTCTCCACTCGTGCTCACAGAGCGCGTGAGTCATGCCAAGAGCCTGCTGGGGCTGATCGAGGAGGAGTGCCCCAATGCGTACCTGCTGATCGGGGAGGGAACAGCTAGGGAGAAGCGAGAACGCGTGACTGCTCTTCGCCAAGCCGCTGAGCACGGCCCTGTCATCGCCGTGGCGACAGGGCGGTTTGCTGGAGAGGGCTTCGACCTGCCCAGGCTCGACACGCTTTGCCTTGCGTCTCCCGTAGCGAACGGCATTCCGCTTCGCCAGTACATCGGGCGACTGAACAGGGAGTACGCCGGCAAGCAGCGGGCATTGGTCTACGATTACGTCGACTTCCACGAGCCGATGTTCGAGAGCATGTACCACAAGCGGCTCAAGGGATACGCTTCTGAGGGCTATCGCGTGGCAGCGGGTAAAGATGGCGTGGAAAGCGACGAAGCGCGGGAACGGCAGAGCCTGTACACGGGGGCGAGCTTCCGCGACGACCTGATTGCCGACATCGAATCTGCAGCTCACGAGCTGATCGTTTGCAGCCCGCTGCTGCACAAGTCGAGGTTCTTCCAGGTGCTGAGGGCGTGTGTTGCCGCGCAGCAGCGAGGGGTGAGGGTGCTGGTCGTCACCCAGCTGCCCGCCGAGTACGCGCCTTCAAAGCAGGTGGAGGCAGAGAGGCTCATCGCAGCCCTTTCATCGAGCGGCCTGAGCCACGTCGAGCTGCTCCAGCCGCTGCACCGCTTTATGACGGTCGACAGCCATATTGTCTGGTACGGGAGCGCCAATGCCATGGGATATTGGAGTAACGAGGACTGCATGGCCCGCCTCGATGACGCGGACGTTGCAACGGCGCTCCAGGACAGCATACGGTCCTTCCTGTAGCCCGCTAGATCTACACGGAGTCAGCCCCTCTTCCATCATTACTGCGTGCGGTGGGGCTGGTCTACGCCAGCCTCGTTCTGGTCTAACGGTGCTCACGACTGCCAAACAGGCTCAAGACCGTTGTCGGTGCGTATGCAGCGTATATCTCTCGTTAGCTGCTTAAACAGATGGCCTTAGTTCTTTGCTGTGCAAGCCAGCGCGCCTTGAAAAGCTCGGGGGCTCACTGCACATCTGAAGATATAATCGGCCTTCCTGTTGGGGTGTGTTTCCAGTGAACGGGGGTCTGGCAGTGCAGCGCGAGGGGACCTCTTTGACCATCGCCTTGAGGGGGCGCTCCGCTTTCGAGCTCTGGCGCGGTTTGGCGCTCTTCGAGGCACGCTCGATCGATGAGCGCCAGCGGCGCTGGGAGCTCGGCGACTTCACGCATGATGAGCTGCCGCTGCTGAGCGCCTCAAACGTGATCGTCCGAGGGCGGCAGCATCTTC
The DNA here is from genome assembly GCA_051876075.1 of Coriobacteriales bacterium. Lineage (GTDB taxonomy): Bacteria > Actinomycetota > Coriobacteriia > Coriobacteriales > QAMH01 > W2P13-069. The sequence goes on along the minus strand of JBJEHM010000063.1, from coordinate 44,990 downwards.
CCGCTGACTACTCCCTGTGCATGACCGCCGAGGATGCGGGTCGCATCGCGCGCCATTACGGCCTCTCGCTGCCGCTCAGCGTCCAGATCATCGAAAAGGGCGCTCGCCGCCACACGGCAGCTGTCAGCTCGAGGCTTCTCCCTATCCCGGGCTCGCCCCAGTTCTTCTTGCTCGAGCCAGGTGTTTTCGTCGCCTCCCCCGAGCTTGCCTTGTTCGACTTGGCTGCAAGCATGGAAGAAGAGGCGCTGCTTCTTGCTGCCTGCGAGCTGTGCAGTCTCTATTCTCCCGACCCTGTGAGCGGAGCCCTGCTCGAGCGCCCTCAGCTTGCCCAAAAGCGCTTGCTGCTTGATCTGGCCGAGCAGATGTCTGGTGCCAGAGGTTCAAAGTGTGCTCGATTCGTGGCCAACGCGCTTGTGGAGCGTTCGCGCTCACCTCGCGAGTCGCAGCTTGCGCTGCTGCTCAGCCTCCCATGTACACGCGGCGGTTACGGCCTGCCCAAGCCACTGCTCAACCACCCCGTCGAGCTCAGCTCTGCGGCAGCTGCGATATACGGGCGCCCGCTCTGCGAATGCGACCTGTTCTTCAAAGACGCCGGCCTCGCCGTGTTCTACGACAGCGAGGACACGCATCTCAGCACCAGGCAGCAGCACAACGACGCCCTGCGGCACAACGCCCTCTCGACAACTGGCATCACCGAGCTTTCCGTGACGAACTCCCAGATCAGGAGTTTGAGCCGCATGGACGCGCTTGCCGGAGTCATCGCCACGGCTTGCGGGAAGAGGCACGCGACCACTGTCAAGAACTACCGAGCACGTCAAGTCGAGCTGCGGCGCAAGCTCCTCGGCGCGTGAATGCTCTGCCGGGCTCTCCCGTTGCTGCAGTGCTTCGCACGCGTTGTGCATTCGCATCCAAACAAGGCGGCAGATGCGCCCAGTTAGAAGAGGGGAGGGGCTGTATCCCGGTCAGCGGCTATGAAAAGCAAGCGGGAGGGTGGCGTCGTCAGTGGAGCGCCGGCGATGGTGTGCCTTGCCGAAAAACGCCGATTGGCGGGTTGAGAGGGGGCGATCTGCCCGAGGCCCTGTCCCACCTGCTCTCGGCTGCTGGAGCAGCCTGCCCTTGCGCGCTGCGCTGACGGTGCGCAGCGCTTGGCCGCGGCCGCGCCTGCGCGAGGGCACCGAGGGGCAGGCAGCATGGGCGGGCTGCGAGCGCTATACTCTAAGGTCAACGCGCGAGCGCAGTGCAGGCGAGAGAGAGGAGCACCATGGCAACCCAGGAGACCTTCGAAGAGCTGGAGCAGCCCTCCTTCGGGCCAGACCTGATCATCATCACGGGCATGTCCGGCGCTGGCCGCACAGAGGCCATGCATACCTTCGAGGACATCGGTTACTTCTGCATCGACAACCTGCCGCCCAGCCTGCTCATGAACCTCGTGAGCCTGGCGGGCCTCAACAGCGGCACCCTCCAGCGCCTCTGCATCGTCTGCGACCTGCGCGCCAAGGAGTTCTTCGGAGAGCTCACCGGCGAGCTCGCAAAGCTCGATGGCTGCGGGCTCAGCCACGCCATGATCTTCCTCGATGCCACCGACGAGGTGCTCCTCGCCCGCTTCAAGGCCTCGCGCCGCCGCCATCCCCTGTGCGAGGGCGGCATGACCATCACCACAGGCATCCAGAAGGAGCGCCGCCTCCTGCGCGAGGCGCGCCAGCTGGCCGACTACGTGCTCGACACCTCCAACGTCAAGCCCCAGGAGATGCGCCGTCGCATCCGCGCGCTCTTCTGCCAGGAAAGCGAGCAAGAGGGCATGGGCGTGAGCGTCTACAGCTTTGGCTTCAAGCACGGCGCCCCCGTCGACGCGGACATCGTCATGGACGTGCGCTTTCTCCCCAACCCCTTCTACGTCCCGGAGCTGCGCGCTAAGACCGGCCAGGACAGCGAGGTCCGCGACTACGTCATGGAGCGCCCGGAGACAAAGCAGTTCCTGGAGAAGTGGTTCTCCCTGCTGGATACCGTCATGCCCGGCTACGTCGAGGAGGGCAAGCAGTACCTCTCCATCGCCGTGGGCTGCACGGGCGGCCAGCATCGCAGCGTTGCCCTGGCAGAGGCGACGGGCCGCTACCTGGCCCAGGCGGGCTATCGCGTTGGCATTACCCACCGCGACCTCCCGCTTGCGGAGGTGACCCAGTGACAGAGGCCTGCACCCCCATCAAGGCGGTCGTGATCGGCGGTGGGAGCGGCGCACCCGTCTCCATCCGCACGTTGCTTGACATGGGCTGCCGCACCAGCAGCATTGTCGGCATGATCGACGACGGCGGTTCCACCGGCATCCTGCGCGAGCGCGGCGGCGTCATTCCGCCGGGAGACGTGCGCAAGTGCATACTCGCCATGAGCGCAGATACCATGTCCGCCTTTGCGCGCGCGTTCTCGCACCGCTTCTCGTACCTGGACGACCACGCCTTGGGCAACCTCATCCTCATCGCCTTCGCGGAGGAGACGGGCTCGTTTTCCGAGGCCATCCACATCTGCGAGTACATGCTCGACGCCCGCGGCCATGTCTTCCCCTCCACGCTGCAAGACGTCAAGCTCGCCGGCATCACCGCAGACGGACGCATGCTCGAAGGAGAGCACGTCATAGGGGACTCGGACTGCCACATGCACACCGTGAGCCTCCAGCCCGCAAACGCCCAGCCCCATCCGGCCGCCCTCAACAAGATCCGCCAGGCGGACCTCATCGTCTTGGGCCCGGGCAGCCTCTTCACCTCGATCATCCCCAACCTGCTGGTGCCGGGCGTGGTGGAGAGCATCGCCAAGGCGCGCAGCCGCGAGGAAAACCCCGCTCACACGGTCTTCGTGTGCTCGCTTGCAGACATGCAGGGCGAGACCTGGGGGATGAACTGCTACGACTACGTTGAGGCGCTCATGCGCCACGGCATGGAGGGTCTGCTCGACTACGTGCTCATCCACAAGGACCTCAGCTGCAGCCCCGGCGTCACCGGGTTCTTCCCCGTTGTGCGCGACTACTCGGATTCCCGCTTTCAAACCCGTGGCCGCCGCAGCGGCAAGGTCCGCCGTGTAGAGGTGAGCGACGAGCTGGTGGAGCGCATCCGGGAGCTTGGCACCACGCCCATAGTCCGTGACCTGGTCGACCCAGAGCGCCCCACCTGGCACGAGCCCAAGGCTCTGGCCCGCGCCTTTGGGGAGGTGCTCGAGGCATGTCGTTTACCGCAGAGGTAAAAGACGAGCTCGCCCGCGTGGAGCTGGGCTGCAAGAGCTGCGTCAAGGCCGAGCTGGCCGCCCTCATCCGCATCGAGGGCTCGCTGGGCATCAGCGGGGGTCGCCCGCGCCTCGAGATCACGACAGAGACGGCGTCTGTGGCGCGCACCATCATCACCTTGCTGCACGATGCCTCGTTCGGCCTCAAGACCGAGCTCACCATCAGGCGCAGCGTGCTGCACAAGGCGCACAACTTTCTCATCGTGGTGCCCTACCAGGCGGGTCTCACCCAGGCCCTCAAGGACCTGGGCATCTTGGGAGAAGAAGGCTTTGAGCAGGGCATACGCTACGGCCTGGTGGCCCGGGAGTGCTGCGCGGCAAGCTATCTGCGCGGGGCGTTTTTGGCGGGCGGCTACGTGGCAGACCCGCGCGGGGACTTCCACTTCGAGCTTTCCACCACCAGCCTGGGGATGGCAGAGGGCCTCATCAAGCTCATGGGCCGCAGCGGCATCAACGCTCGCTGTGTGCAGCGCCACAACACCCATGTGGTCTACCTCAAGGGCTCAGAGGACATCCTGAGCTTCCTCGCGCTCACCGGCGCCCACCAGGCAGCTCTCAAGCTCGAGGAGCACCGCGTGCTCAAGAGCGTGCGCAACGACACCAACCGCCGCGTCAACGCAGAGATCGCCAACGCCCGCAAGACGAGCAAGGCGGCCGAAGAGCAGGTTGCAGCCATCAGGCGCCTGGTGGCCCAGCGCGGTATCGAAGCGATCCCAAAGTCGCTGCAGGAGGTCTGCCTGCTGCGGCTCAAGCACCCGGAGGCATCCATCAAGGAGCTGGGGGAGTACGCTAACCCGCCCCTGAGCAAGAGCGCCGTCTATCATCGTATTCGCAGGATCAACGAGATGTTGGAGGAGTAGATGTCTGAAGTTCTCACCAAGTGCCGTGCCGCCAAGGCTGCCAGCACCAAGCTGGCCTCTGCAAGCGGGGACGCCCGCAACGCGGCGCTGCTGGCCATGGCCGCTGCCCTGCGCGAGCAAAGCGCCGCAATCCTGGCTGCCAACGGGCAGGATATGGACGCCGCCCGCGCTGCGGACACGCCTGCCCCGCTGCTCGACCGCCTGCTCCTCACCCAGGAGCGCATCGACGGCATCGCAGACGCCTTAGTCAAGCTCTCCAAGCTCGACGACCCCCTGGGCGAGGTGGTCGAGGGCCGCACGCTCTACAACGGCATCCAACTCACCCGCCGCCGCGTGCCCCTGGGCGTTGTGGCCATGATCTACGAGGCGCGTCCCAACGTCACGGCAGACACCGCGGGCCTGTGCATCAAGACGGGCAACGCCTGCGTGCTGAGGGGCGGCTCCATGGCCATCAACTCCTGCGTTGCCATGGCGGGCGTGCTCGCCGCGGCTGCAGAAGGAGCCGGCATGCCCTCTGGCTGCATACAGGTGATCGAGAGCACAGACCGCGCTGCCACCACGGAGCTCATGGAGGCCACCGGCCTGGTGGACGTCCTCATCCCGCGCGGCGGAGCCGGCCTCATCCGCGCCTGTGTGGAAAACGCCAAGGTGCCTGTCATAGAGACGGGTGTGGGCAACTGCCATGTCTACGTGCATTCCAGCGCAGACATGAACAAGGCCATCCCCATCATCGTCAACGCCAAGACCCAGCGCCCCGGCGTGTGCAATGCCGCAGAGAGCCTGCTTGTGGACGAGTGCGCAGCAGACGGGCAGCTCCCCGCCCTGCTCGTGGCGCTGGCGCGCAAGGGCGTCGCCATCCATGCAGACGAGCACGCCGCGCGCCTGGCTGCCGAGCTGGGCATTCCCGTCCAGCCCGCTGCAGAAGAGGACTGGGGCACCGAGTACCTCGACCTCGAGATCTCCGTCAAGTGCGTGGCCGGCCTGGACGAGGCCATCGAGCACATCAACCGCTACGGCACCGGGCACTCCGAGTGCATCGTGGCGCAGGACGCAGACGCCATCCTTCGCTTCACCAACGAAGTCGACGCAGCTGCCGTCTACGCCAATGCCTCCACCCGCTTCACAGACGGCGGGGAGTTCGGCCTGGGGGCAGAGATCGGCATCTCCACCCAAAAGCTGCACGCGCGCGGCCCCATGGGCCTGCGCGAGCTCACCAGCACCAAGTTCGTGCTTGTGGGCAACGGGCAGGTGAGGGAGTAGCGGTGAGTGCAGCTGCTGTCGGCAAGGCAGGGGCCCACACCCCTCAGGAACGCCTTGCGGTGTTGGGTGGGACCTTCGACCCGCCCCACAACGGGCACCTGACATTGGCGCGTGGGGTGCTCGACGCCCTGGGCCTGGGCCGCCTTCTGCTGATGCCGGCAGGGGACCCGCACTTCAAGCAGGGCCAGCAGCTCACACCTGCGCGGCACCGCGCGGCCATGGCGGGCCTGCTTGCAGACGAGGACCCGCGCATCGAGCTCAGCATGATGGAGGTGGAGCGCCCCGGCATCACCTACACGGCAGACACCCTGGAGCAGCTCGCTGCCGCCAACCCGGGAGCGCAGCTGCTCTTTGTGATGGGCGGCGACTGCCTGGAGCACGTGATGCGCTGGCGGCGCGCAGAGGACATCGCCCGCCTGTGCACGCTGGTTGCCGTGGCGCGCCCCGGCTTCAGCTTTGAGGCGGGCCGCGCCGCCGTCGAGTCGTGCGGGCTGCCCTTCGAGGTGGAGTACCTCTGCCTGGACACGCCGGACATCTCCTCCACGCAGCTGCGCCAGCGCGCTGCAGCGGGGGAGGGCCTGGAGGGGCTTGTGCCGCCCCGGGTCGCCGCCTACATCGCCCACCACCGCCTGTACACCTGCTGCTAGCGCTGCCGCGAGGCCGGCAGCATGCCGCTACCACGGAATGAGGAGAACATGAAGGAAGACAAGAAGCAGTTCCAACGCTATGTCGACGCAGTCGACGCCCGGCTTTCAGGCCGCAGGCTCAAGCACGTGCACTCTGTGAGCGACTTTGCCGCGAAGATGGCGCGCGCCTATGGCGTGAACGAGTACGATGCCCGCGTTGCCGGCCTGCTGCACGACTGGGACAAGCTGCTCACAGACGAGGAGTTTCCCGCGCGCATGGAGGAGCTGGGGGTGGAGCCTCCTCAAAACGTCGAGCTCATGTGGCCCGTCATCCACTCCTTCACCGGCGCCAAGGCGGTTGAGCGCGAGTTCCCCGAGCTCGAGCCCCAGATCATCAGCGCCATCTGGAAGCACACCCTGGGCAGCACAGAGATGAGCCCCTTGGACATGGTCATCTTCATCGCGGACATGATCGAGCCCAACCGCAAGGCCTACAACCGCCCCTACGCCAAGGAGCTGCGCGAGCAGGTGGGCACGATGCCGCTCGAGGACATGTACTTCGAGGCCTACAAGGAGACCATGATCTCTCTCGCCACGCGCAAGCGCTTCATCCACCCCATGGCCTTCGAGATATGGAACCATCTCGTCCTCGAGCACAATCCCAACCCGGGTGCGGGCCGCCAGGGCGATCCGAACGTCGTTCTCTAGGAGTCGCTGTCCGCAGGGCGAGATCCTCGGCTAAACTGTAAGGTCACGTTTGAACACGAGAGAAAGGGCCGATCACATGGCTCAAGAAGATACAAGGCAGTACGCGCTGGTGGCAGCCCGCGCCATCGACGAGAAGAAGGGCACGGACATCGTCATCCAAGATGTCTCCGACCTCCTCAAGGTCACCGATTACTTCGTCATCGCAACCGGTGCCAACAACCGCCGCGTCGATGCGATCGCAGAAGAGGTTGAGGACAAGCTCCGCGAGGAATGCGGCATCAAGCCCATCAGCCGCGAGGGCAAGGACGAGCTGGAGTGGGTCCTGCTGGACTACGGCTGCATCGTGGTGCACGTCTTCCAGCCTGCCAGCCGCGACTTCTACCGCCTGGAGCAGCTGTGGGAGGAAGCACCCACCGTCGACGTCGCCGCAGCTGGCATCGAGGACCCGGTTTACTCCGAGCGCATCAAGAACCTGCTCGAGCGCCGCTAGGCACCCGGGCGAGGAGGCCCCATGGGAATCAGGACCATCGCGGCGGGCATCGTGTGCAAGGCCAGCTACCGGCTCTTGCGCATGATGGGCAGGGGCGGCACGAGCCTTCCCGGCAAGCTGGCGCTCAAGATAGATCCGCACTACCTCAAGACGCTCAGCTCGGGGGTGAAGACCGTTGTGCTCACGGGCACCAACGGCAAGACCACCTCGACCCACATCGTGGCCCAGGCCCTGGAAAACGCGGGCCAGCATGCGTTCTACAACCGCAGCGGGGCCAACCTCATCCAGGGCATCACCACGGAGTTCTCCATCAACTCCAGCATCACCGGCACACCGCGCTGCAAGTACGCCGTCATCGAGTGCGACGAAGGCGCCCTGCGCCGCGTGTGCGCGGGCCTCGACCCAGACGTGGTGCTGGTGACCAACGTCTTCCGCGACCAGCTGGACCGCTACGGCGAGGTCATGCACACGCGAGACAACATACTCGCCGGCCTCAAGAACAGTCCCAACGCCACAGTGCTACTCAACGCGGACTGCTCGATCACGGCGTCGCTTGCCGCAGAAATCAGCAACCCCGTGAGCTACTACGGCGTGGACTGCGAGATCTATCCCAAGCGCGTCCCGGACGTAAGCGACGCCACACACTGCATCAGGTGCGGCGCCCTCTACGAGTACGAGTACAGCACCTACGCCCACTTGGGCGGCTTCTACTGCCCGCAGTGCGGGTACCGCCGCCCGCAGTGCTCCGTGGCGGTGGAGGAGATCGTCGAGCGCGGCACGGACAGCTGCCTGCTGCGCATGCGCGTGGGGCAGCAGAGCTCGCTGGTGCGCGCAGACGTCCCTGCCGACTACGACATCTACAACTGCGCCGCTGCCGTGGCCGCGCTCACGGCCTTTGGCCTGCCGGTCGAAGACGCCTTCAAGGCCATGGGGCACTTCAAGCACGGCTTTGGCCGCGGAGAGGTCTTCGACCTGGGCGGGGCCAAGGTGCGCCTGATGCTCATGAAGAACCCCGCCGGCTGCAACCAGATCATCAACCTGCTGCTCAACGAGCCAGACCGCCAGATGGGGTTGTGTGCCATCCTCAACGACCAGGACTGCGACGGCACGGACGTGAGCTGGATCTACGACGCCGCCTGGGAGGCGCTCGCTCCCCAGCAGGCAAGCGCCCTGTGCTCGGGAGACCGCGCCGAGGACATGGCCCTGCGCCTCAAGTACGCCGGCATGCCCGCAGACGCCATCAGCATCGAGAAGGACTATGACAAGCTCATCGACCGCCTGGCAGCCGCCGGCCACAACACCACGGTGGTCGCCAACTACTCCAGCATGATGGAGTTCCGCAAGCACATAGCCGCCCGCCTAGGCTTGGCAGGCTTCTGGGAAGGCTAGCTTCGCAATGTACCTGCAGGGGACGGCACGGGCGGGGGCAGCCAGATGCTACAGGCGCTCCGGCTTTGGCGCTGAAGCGCCTGCGCCTCCACCGCCGTCTTCTATGGCGCCGCCTTGCGGCGGCTGAGAGAAGACAGAGGGCTTAGCCGTTCCGCATCTGGCTGCCCCCGCCCGTGCCGACGGACTGGCGATGTGCATGCTCCGCGGTCCGGGAAATAGTTGTTGTCGCGCCTTTGGCGCTCCGATTTGATAGGAAAGATCATGAGTGAGCTGCGCATCTGCCATCTGTACCCCGACGTGTTGAACCTCTATGGGGACAGGGGCAACACCA